>NZ_JARAVK010000240.1:0-13833 GCF_033792765.1 Streptomyces sp. PA03-6a
AGGCCCGCGCCGCCCACTCGGCGATCTCGTCGATGCTCCTCGCTCCCGACACGGCCGCGCAGGCACAGACGAGGAGGATCGCGGTCAGTGAGTACCAGCGGCCCCGCCTCGCACGCGGGTCGGGCACCAGGTCCAGGAAAGTCCGCAGGTCAGCGACTTGGCCGATGTCCAGCGGACCCAGCCTCACCAACACCGGCGGGATGAGAGAAGATACAGCGGCAGGCACGGGCCACCTCATGATCGTTGAGCTTCGACACCCCAATGATCACGAAGCCCGTGCCTGCGCTGCTATGCACCCCAACCGGTCACGGCCCGGCCAACCACCCGACCCCGGAACTCGCCCAAGCCCTGCCGTCGCCGACCTCGATCAGAATCCTGGCTCCGGTCCTGACGCCGACTCCCGGCATCGACATCAGGACCTTCGAAAGAGGGTGGTCATCCAGGAGTTCCTCGATCCGCCCGGCCAGCAGTTTCCGCTGGTCAAGCACGGCTGCCAGCGAAGCGGCCAGGCTCGGGACGATCAGCGCGGCCGCCTCGGTCCCCGGGACCGTCACGGTCTGCTCGTCCAGCGCGGCGAAGATCTCCTCGACCAGACGCTCGGCCATCCTCGGCGCCTTCGGCCGTAACAGCGTGACCAGCCGGCGCTTGCCGGCCTTGCGGATCTGGTCCGGTGACCCGAACCGTTCCAGCAGCGTGAGGACGGCCGGGTGCTGCAACCGCGGGCCCAGCACCCGTCCAGTGACGGATGGATCTGCGTCATCAGGCCGTGCAGCCGGTTCGCGACCCGGGTGGCCTCGCCGGCGAGGTCGTCGTCGAACCCGACGATCATCTCCAGCTCGGCGATCGTCTCGTCCTCGCCGTCGATCGCCCGCAGCGTGTGCGGCATAACGCGGGCCGCGTCCGCGATGATGAACGCGTCTCTCGCGTCGGTCTTGGCTTCACCCGGGTAGAGGTCGGCGATCCGGCGCATCGTCAGCCCGGGCAGGTAGGCGACCGGGCAGCCCAAGTCCCTCGCGACCGCCAGCGGTAGGGCGCCGATTGAGGCCGGCTGGTCGACCACGACCAGCACCGTTCCGTGCTTGGCCTGGAGTTTCGTGAACAGCTCGCGGAGCTTGGGCTCGGTATTGGGCAGGCGCTTGTCGAACGCCTTCTTCCCGGCCGGGGTGATGGCGGTGGCGTGGTGTTCGCCCTTGCCGACGTCCAGGCCGAGGTAGACGTCGATGTCGCCGGTGTCGATCACGTGCAGGCTCCTCCATCACGATTTCGTCCGGCCTTGCCTCGGCACCAAGCTGCCACATCCACGTTACGGAGAGCTCCTCCGGCCCGGGTGAAGCCGGTGCTCAAGCCCCTCATCAGCGGTTCGTCGGTGCCTCCGGACCCGGTGACACCACCCCCCGGATCATGAACAACAAGGGGGGGAAGTCATGCCGGGCCCGAAGGCCGGAGGCCCCATTGCGGGGCCACGAAGAAGGTAACGGGGGGAGAGCACGTGGCTGGCGTCCTCCGTCTGAGGGCGTTCGTGTCATGACGTGGAGTGTCGACGGTAGGGGTGTAGCGGTGCGTACGGTTGGCTACAATCGCGGCATGAGCAGCCAGAGGCAGATCAACGTGCGGGTGGACGAGGCGACGGCCGCCGGGATCGAGGCGCGGGCAGCAGCCGCCGGCATGAGCGTGGCCGACTACGCCCGGCAGGTTCTCGCGGACGAGGCGAACGACCTGCGGCACCGGTTCCTGGGCGCGGGTGCGCACTTCGCGGATGCGTGGGGCGACACTTTCGCCGAGCAGTTCGGGCATCCGAAGGCCAGTGATGGCGCCGGGGCCGCTGCGTGATCGTTCACATCGACCGGGCGTGGCTGCTGGACCTTGCGCACCGGAACATGCCTGGTGACCCCGACATCACCGACTTCGGATCGCTGGCGGCCGCCGTGGCGAGGCACGCGGACAAGGTGATGGAGACCCCCGTGTACACGGACGTGCACCACCGCGCGGCGGCTTTGATGCACCAGCTGATCCGGGTACCGGCCCTGGAGCACGCCAACGAGCTGTTTGGCGCGGTGGCGGCCGCGGCGTACCTGACGGCGAGCGGTGCGATCGTGACCGTGGGGGCCAAGGAGGCTGCAGAGCTGGCGGCGCGGATCGACCGGGACGCGCTGGATGTGCGGACGGTCGCCGAGGCGATCTGGGGATGGGTGGCTGTGTAAGCGGTCGCGCCCAGTAGGCGCTGAGGACCCTGGCTCCCAGGAGGACCGGGGTCCTCTTACTTTTGTTGGTGACCCGGAGTGATAGGTGCGGGAGGCCTTGCACCGCAGGTCTCGCAGGGGGACGGAAGGGCCGATTCCTCAGAGCACGGCAAGAGCACCAGGGTCACTCGCGCGGCCCACCGGCACCACGCTCTACGGCTGGTGTGAGGAGCCTGAGCGGCCCCCGTCCCTCCAGGATGCGTAAGGGTTTGACGCGATGCACGCTGGTGCCGTGAGCGGGTGGTAGCCGCCTGCCTGCGACGTGAACAGCCCAGGCAGCCTGGCAGCAGGCTGGGCCTTCAAACGGAGGGCGGCCGGGAGCCCACGATCCACGCTCTCAGTGTCGACCGTCCTTCCCCAACGGCGGCTGGGGTGCGTGAGAGGGGGTGAGTGTCGTGCAGCGGCATGGTGTGCGGCGGCCCGCGGCGGGGCTGGGCCGGCTTACGGGTCTGTTCGGCCAGCTGGTGCGGGAGACCGATGCGGCGGTCGGCATGCTGTACGCGCTGCCACCGGGGGAGGGGGTGTTGGAGATAGTGGCGTTGTCGGGGATGTCCCGGCGGATCGCCGCTCCGTGGGCACGGATGGGCGTGGACGCGCGACACCGGTGGCAGATGCCGTACGGCAGCGGCGTCTGGTGTGGGTGGGCGGCCCGGACGAGATGGCCCGGCGTTATCCCCGGATCGGTTTGATGGCGCCGTTCGAGACGGTCCTGGCGGCCGCACCGATGGCAGGGGAGGCCCGGGTGTGGGGCGCTGTTTGTCTGGTGTGGCCGTTGTGGCATCCGCCGGAGCCGAACCGGCGCGAGCGTGAGGCGATCGGCAGCTTCTGCCGCAGGGCAGGCAGCCTTCTAGAGCAGGCGGCAGCACATGGTCGCCCGTTGTTGCCTGGTTCCGAGCCGGTCGTGCTGGCACCGAACCGTACGCGCACGCCAGGCCGGGGCGAGGCGATGGGTGCGTTCGACTTCGCCGAACGTCTACCCGTGGGGTGTTGTTCGCTGGACCTGGACGGTCACGTCACCTTCCTCAACACCGCGGCGGCCCACTTGCTGGGTGTGGGTGCTGCCGACCTGCTTGGTGCCCGGCCCTGGGAGCGGCTGCTGTGGCTGGGCGATCCGGCCTTCGAGGATCGTTACCGAGAGGCGGTGATGAGCCGGAAGTCGACCGTGTTTACCGCCCTACGGCCGCCTGACCGGCGCTTGTTGTTCCGCCTCGCCCCGGGAGCCACCGGCGTCAGCGTCCGGATCACATCCGCCCCCACAACCACCTCACCAGAGGCCGAGACAGGGCGGCCATCCCCCCAAGGCGTTCTGGGGGCGCTGCCGCTGTATCACCTGATGCATCTGGCGACCGCCCTGACCGAGGCAAGCAGCGTCAACGATGTCGTCGACCGGGTCACTGACCAGGTCGTGCGGGCCTTCGAAGCCCAGGGGCTGGCCTTGCTGACGGTCGAAGAGGGGCGTCTGCGGATCGCCGGCTACCGGGGCTATACGCCCGAGTTCATGGCGCGCTTCGACGGTGAACCTCTGACAGCCCCGACCCCGGTCGTGCGGGCCTTGACCACCCAGACCCCGAGGTTCTTCACCAGCTACGACGAGTTTCGCCGTTCCTATCCGCAGGCACTCCGCTACGGCGACAGGGACGCCTGGGCCTTCCTGCCCCTGATCGCCACCGGCCGCCCTGTCGGGCTCCTGGTCCTGTCCTACGACCAGCCCCGCTCGTTCTCGCTGGCCGAACGCACCATCCTGACCTCCCTGGCCGGCATGATCGGACAGGTCCTGGACCGTGCGCGCCTTTACGACACCCAGCACGAGCTGGCCCGGACACTTCAAAACGGCCTGCTCCCCCAGGAACTCCCCGAGATTCCGGGCCTGGAAGTCGCCGCCCGCTACCTTCCCGCCCACGGCAGCGACATCGGCGGTGACTTCTACGACCTCATACGGTGCGGAACTCGCTGTGCTGCCATCACCATTGGCGACGTTCAGGGCCACAACGTCCAGGCCGCAGCCCTCATGGGTCAGGTCCGAACCGCCGTCCACGCCCATGCCACCTCGCACCTCACACCGGGTACCGTCCTGGCGCGAACCAACCGCCTAGTCACCGATCTCAACCCGGGTCTGTTCACCAGCTGCCTGTACGGCCACCTCGACCTGGCGCGGCACAGCGCCCGATTCGCCACAGCGGGCCACTACCCACCCCTGATCCGGTTTCCTGACGGGCACACCGAAGCGCTGCATCTCCCGCCGGGGCTCCTGCTCGGCATCACTCCGGACAGCGCCTATCCCACTACTGCAATCCCCTTGCAGCCGGGAACTGTTCTGACCCTCTTTACCGATGGCCTGGTTGAAGCCCCCGGCATTGACACCGATCACACCACTGCTGACCTTGCACGCCATCTCACGCAAGCCGAAGGTGACAGCGCGGACCGCCTTGCCGACCTCCTTTTGCGCCAGGCCTTGCAGATGGTTCCCGGCACAGACGACATCGCCCTCCTCATCATTCGCGTGGCCAACTGAACGCGTCTTGCGCTGCTTGCTGGCCCAGGGATCAGTAGGGCTGTTCACGGGCGCCCGCGAGTTGGGGCTACTGGCGCCTTCGACACTGCCTTCCCAACGCCGGAAAGATTATTTTCTGGCTTCTCGGCATGCCCATGGATGTTTCGTCTGTGAACTCACGGCTCACTTCTCAACCTCGCAGCCTGAGGAAGTGACGCGAGAAAGCCGCCCGCCCTGCCGGGCTTCTCTCCACTGTCAGCGCGCGCGGAGAGAGTCGCGGCGTGATGTGTACCGTCCGATACAAACAGCCCACCCAGGATGCGCGCGTCGTCACAACATGTAACGGTCGTCATGTGTATTTTCGGTTGGGCTGGGCTGGGGACTACTGATCGGGTTCGGCCGTTACGTGATCGTCCGGCGTGCCCGGGATGTGAGGTCAAGTCTCCTGATGACGACTCCTGTCATACCGGAGGCTGTGGCCCCATTCGCACCCCCCACATGATCCACAACCGCTCACCAAGTTCTGATGAACGCGAAGGGTCACGCCTCGGCCGCCGCGTCGTGCCGCACTGCCCTGCGGCGCCCTGGCACGAGCGGTGCACCGGATCCTTCGGCTACCCGGAAGGAATGGGTTGTGAAGGCTCGTCTTGGCTTGAGTCGGGGAAGGACGTTCGTGGCCGTCGCGCTGGCCACGGTCGTCACCTCGGCCCTCACGGGATCGGTGTCCGCCGTCGCGGACGGAAGCTCCATAAGCTCGGACCACTGGGGTGTCATCGCCCGCAGCACGATCGGTTCCCCCGTCGCTGACCTCAGGGACGGCCCGTTCGGCTCGTACGGCGTGACGGGGTCCGCCGCCAGGCCGCCTACGGCAACGGCAGCCTGGGCCTGGCGGTGTCGGACGACTCGACCTCGCTGACTCCCCCGAGCGAGAAGGTCGACTTCGGAAACGAGGTCGACTTCTACAACGACCGCGTTCGGGACCTCACCAAGCTGGGGTTCCACGTCTTCCAAAGCGGCGAGAACGTCACCTACGGCGGGCCCCGCAACCTGCCGGGCATCAGGATCGAGATCAACCCGAACCTGGCCTCGCGTCCGGGCGACACCTACACCACGCTGGTGTGGGTCCCGCCCGCCGTCGCGCCGACGAACCAGTGGAGCGGCTACCTCGACGCCACCGCATCGACCGGCGAGTGGTTCCTGTCGGGCGGCGAGCGCCCCTGTGCACCCAGGCCAGGCCCATGCAACTTCACGACGTTGAAGAATGCGCTCGACAGCGACAGCGACGGCGGCGCGTCCGCGACCATCTACGCGATCGCCGTCGGCAAGGGGCGCGACTACATGTGGGCCGGCGCCGTCGACGGCCTGCGGATCAACCGGTACGTCTACGACTTCGAGGCCGACGGCGTCAGGGCCCGCCGCGTCGGCTGACGGCGGCCCCACTCTCGCCAGGAGGAACCCGGTCCGTCACCGGAGGGAGCTGAACGCCTGGAAGGGCGGATGCTTCCGCGCGCACTTGAGTTTTCCAGGCCGTGGATCGGGCCCGGGGCACCCGCCGGGTGCCCCGGCTCCATTGGTGATGGGGACTCTTGAAAACGGCCGCTATCGCTCCTGTCCTCACTTGGTTGTCGCTTGAATCGTGTGAGGAAGATGGGGAGCCGAGAGCATGCGTGGGCCCGCCGACCATCAGGTCGGCCGGGCCCAGTGATCAAGAACCTCAGCTGGTGGTCAACTGATCAGCCCGCACTTCGAACTCGACGCATCCTTCGAGCGATTCGAGCCCCCAAGGAGCGACCGAGATCTTCACCGTGTCTGCAGTGTCCGCGCTGTTGCCGGTGGCGAGGATGTCGCAGAGGATGCTGACCTTGACGGGGTAGCGGGAGTCGGGGGCCAGGCCGTCTCCTCCGGCGCAGACGGGCCACTTGTCGACGAAGGCCCACTGCTGGTGGTGGGCATCGGTGAAGCGGACCTCGATCAGGCCAGGCTGAGGTTCGTCATCGACCCATCGGACCGCTTCGCAATGCAGGAAGACCATGGGCAGACTCTGCCATCACGGCCTTGCGTCGGCAGCCGGATTTCCCGGCTGCCGATCATCCGATCGTGCTGTCAAGGAGCCCCGCGGAGTGGGACGACATCGGGAAGGCCGGTGGGCATGGCGGGACTGGCAGCTTCCCGGGTGGCCAGCAGGGCGACGATGGTGACTGGCTGCTGGCAGTGCGGGCAGTTCCGAGTGGCGGCAGGGTCTCGCGTAGCACCGGTTCGTCGACCTGGATGACCGAGGTGCCGGCGCTCTCCAGGTCGGTGACCTTGTCGTGCAGGGCGAGGGCGGCCTGGGCGGGCGGTGTCGCCGGGTGGCCGGTCGTCGCGGACGAAGGACCAGGCGAGCATCGTGACCGCGTCGGTGCGCCCTTGACCGGGCGGTCGGTGAGCGAGCGCGCGAAGCCGGTGCGCCCGGACCATCATCGGCTTGGGGCGGGAGATGTCGCCGGCGAGGACCGGCGGGCGGACACAGGGGGGTGCGTAGCGCTGCACCCAGCCGTGCGGGGTGGCCAAGAGCTCGGCTGGGACACCCCAGCCGAGCGCCTGTCTCCACTGCTTGCGGCCTGATCAACCGCCCACGTGTTGCAACGATCCCGAGAATTCGCCGGAACCGAGCGCCAGCCCGCGGACGAGGCGACAGCCGGAGGGGCGTCGACTTCCAGGGGTCGCAGGCTGCCGGGAGAGTTCGGCTAGAACGCAAAAAGGAAGGGCGAACCGGCATCCCCGGCGCTTTGCAGGCCCGCGCCCTTCTTGATGTCGACAGTCGTCGCTCCGAAGTATCCCTTGCCGGGAATCGCGGCTTCGACCTTAACCGTCATTGAGGGTGCGCTCGTCGGCTGCCAGCGGTGCGTCTGGCATGTGTTGCGCGCCACGGTGGTCTGATATGTGCCGTTGAGGTAGTAAGCGGTGTCGTAATTGGCTGAAGAGCAGAACATCAGTGCCCAGGCAGGCACCAGGGGGGACGCCTCGGCCGGAGTCGGCAGGGTCAACGTGAGTGCGCCGGTGAAAAATATCGCGAGTGCCACGCCGGCGCGCGCACGGATTTTGCTGATGAATCCCATATTTTCCTCCTTCAAAAAATGCGCCCAGACTGCAAGGAGATATCATTTTATGAGTGACGTCCAGGGGTTTCTAGAATAGCTGCGCCATTTGATGTTGAATGAGTGTCGCAATGTAGGTCATTCGATAGCCGCAGATAGGGGTAAATCACAGTTTCCTACCGAGTGGTACGGCCGCTGGCAGGCGTGGGGACGTACGGCGGAGACGATGCGGCACGAACACCTGCCCAATGACATCCCAGGTATGGCCCTGTGCCCGGGAACCGATGGCGGCAGGAAGGTTGAACGCAAGAGAGCCCCGTACGCCGGCCGCAAAAGTGAGCCTGTGTCCCATCGATGACAAAAGACATGGTCGCTGTTCCATGGGCCAGGTCGAGTAGCACCAGGCGAGTGGATACCGTAGGCCCCGGATGGTGGCCGTGGCACAGGACCGGGGGTAGGCGATGGGCGTGAGTGTGCCGCGGGCGCCACTGCGGCAACTTGCTGAGGTGGAGGGGGTGCTGGAGCGCATCACCTACGCGAACGAGGAGACTGGCTACACGGTTGCGCGGGTTGACACCGGGCGCGGTGCGAACGACCTGTTGACGGTGGTCGGGGCGCTGCTTGGCGCGCAGCCGGGTGAGTCGTTGCGGCTGCATGGACGCTGGGGGTCGCACCCGCAGTACGGCAAGCAGTTCACGGTGGAGAACTACACCACCGTGCTGCCCGCCACGATCCAGGGCATCCGGCGGTACTTGGGGTCGGGGCTGATCAAGGGAATCGGTCCTCGTTTCGCCGAGCGGATCGTCGAGCACTTCGGTCTCGACAGCCTCGATGTCATCGAGCAGGAACCCGAGCGGCTCATTGAGGTGCCGGGCCTCGGCCCCAAGCGCACTGCGCTGATCGCGGCCGCTTGGGAGGAGCAGAAGTCCATCAAAGAAGTGATGGTCTTCCTGCAGGGCGTCGGCGTCTCCACCTCGCTCGCGGTTCGGATCTTCAAGAAGTACGGGGACAGCTCGATCGGCGTGGTCAAGAACGAGCCCTACCGGCTGGCCGCAGACGTCTGGGGCATCGGTTTCCTGACCGCCGACAAGATCGCCCAGGCCGTCGGGATCCCGCACGACAGCCCGGAGCGGGTCAAGGCAGGCTTGCAGTATGCGCTCTCACAGAGCAGCGACCAGGGCAACTGCTTCCTGCCCGAGGAGCGCCTGATTTCCGACGGCGTCAAACTCCTGCAGGTCGATACTGGCCTGGTCATCGACTGCTTGGCAGAACTCGTCACCGAGGACGGCGTGGTCCGCGAACGCGTGCCCGCCCCGGACGGGGAGCCGATCACCGCCGTGTACCTGGTGCCCTTTCACCGCGCCGAGACCTCCCTGGCGAACCAGTTGCTCAGACTCCTGCGCACCGACGCCGACAAGATGCCCGCCTTCGGTAAACACAGCGATGCACCGGTCGACTGGACGAAGGCGCTGAACTGGCTGGCGCGGCAGACCGGTGCGGAACTGGCACCGGAGCAGCGGGAGGCGGTGAAACTGGCGCTGACTGAGAAAGTTGCCGTACTGACCGGCGGTCCGGGCTGCGGCAAGTCGTTCACGGTGAAGTCGATCGTGACGCTCGCCCTGGCGAAGAAGGCGAAGGTAGTTCTTGCCGCGCCGACCGGACGGGCGGCCAAGCGACTGTCGGAACTCACCGGGGCCGAGGCCTCGACCGTCCACCGCCTGCTGGAACTGCGGCCCGGAGGCGACGCCGCCTACGACCGGGACCGGCCGCTGGAAGCAGACCTGGTGGTCGTGGACGAGGCATCGATGCTGGACCTGATCCTGGCGAACAAGCTCGCCAAAGCCGTCGCCCCCGGTGCCCACCTGCTCTTCGTCGGCGACATGGACCAACTCCCCTCGGTCGGTGCGGGCGAGGTGCTGCGCGACATGCTCGCCACCCACGGCCCGATCCCCTCTGTACGGCTGACCAAGATCTTCCGGCAGGCCCAGCAGTCCGGAGTGGTGACCAACGCCCACCGCATTAACCAGGGCCTGCCCCCACGGACAGACGGTCTGCCCGACTTCTTCCTCTTCGTCGAGGACGACACCGACAACACGGCCGGTCTCACCGTCGACGTGGCAGCCAGGCGGATCCCACGGAAATTCGGCCTCGACCCGCGCCGTGATATCCAGGTCCTTGCCCCCATGCACCGCGGCCCGGCCGGCGCGGGCAACCTCAACACACTCCTGCAGGCCGCCGTCACCCCCGCCCGCGAAGGACTGCCCGAACGTCGCTTCGGCGGCCGCACCTTCCGGATAGGCGACAAAGTAACCCAGATCCGCAACAACTACGAGAAGGGACAGAACGGCGTCTTCAATGGCACAGTTGGCGTAGTCACCGCCCTCAGTACAGAAGAGCAGAAGCTCACCGTCCTGACCGACGAGGACGAGGAGATCGGCTACGACTTCGACGAACTCGACGAGCTCGCCCACGCCTACGCCATCACCATCCACCGCTCGCAGGGAAGCGAATACCCGGCCGTGGTCATCCCCCTCACCACCTCGGCATGGACCATGCTCCAGCGCAACCTCCTCTACACTGCCGTGACCAGAGCGAAAAAACTCGTCGTCCTGGTCGGCTCACGCAAGGCCCTGGGGCAGGCGGTCCGTACGGTCAGCGCCGGCCGACGGCACACCGCACTCGACCATCGGCTGGTCACCGGATGACCAGCCGCCGCAGGCACAGCAATGGAACGCCGATGGCCTCAATCAGACTGCGGCGAAGCCTGCGATACCGAACGCCAGCGGCACGGACCGCACGGCTGGCTGCCCACGGAGGACGCTTGGCCTTGGCTTCGCTCCAGTCGGCGCGCCCCCGGTGCTTTGCGGGACCGTGAGACGGGGACGGTGTCCCTGACCGAGTCGGGTGCGGGCGTCAGGGATGCTGCTAGCGTGCCGGGCATGGCAGAGGCCGATACCCCGCGTCGCACACACGGCTTGCTCACCCTCGCTGCGGCGGAAGCCTTGTGGCCCGAACTGCTGTGCAAGAGCACCGTACCTGCCGCTCCCGAAGCGTTTACCGGCTCTCCTGCCAACCCGCGGTCGGGCTACGTACTCCTCGGCAGTCACCTGGTGCCCACGGTGCAGGACGCCGACGACCGCTGGCACGTTCACGAAGCCGACGTCCGCCGGGCAGCGGCGGAACTGAGGTTGGTCACATTGAACAAGAATGCGCTGGTCCACGTCAGACCTGGCCATGTACCCAGTGCGGGACAAGACGATGCGCGGGCACTGCGGTGGCGTCAGCGCCTGGGCCGTGAATGGATCCAAGTCCGCAACTACGATACGTCTGACGGGTCGTGGCAGCAGGCGGGCGGCGACCATCTGCGGCACTTGGCGGGGATCGACTGGCGCCGAGTCCTGGTGGTACGGACAAAGACACAGGGGGCGCGCACGTGGTGGGTGCCCCGTGCCCTGGGCCAGGTGCTCGACGCGGCCGAGCGTGCCGAGGCGCAGTGGTTGCTGGCCGCACGAACCTGCAGCAGGTGCGGAGCGAAGGCGGACAACCGGCCCGAGACGTGGCGCGTCCAGACCGGCAGCGGCCAGCAGACCATCTGCCACGCTTGCAGAACCACAACGTTGCGCCCGTACACCAGGGAGCTGGAGGGCCGTCTTTACTCGGCTCTCAGCAAGAAACGCGGCTCTCTCGCCGTGTCCGGGTGGAGGTGCGCCGTCTGCGAGGAAGCTCCCGCCAGCGTGATCGACCACTGCCATGAGCACGGCTACGTCCGCGCTCCCGTCTGCCAAGGCTGCAACACCCGCGAACGGCCGAACTACCTCTACCGCAACGACGTCTACGTTACCGACCGCTACGCGTCCCTCTTCCACACTCACGCCCAGGACTGGCTGCGGCACTGGCACCGCTGCCCCGGCTGCCGCGCTCGCACCACGCTCCCGCTCCCGCACCTGGCCGCACTCACCGCACTGCTGGTCGGCGCTCCGGTGCGCCCAACCCACCGTGTCCGTCACAGCTCCCGCGGGCGCACACCGTGCGGTGAGCTGCGTGCTTCCTGGATGGGCAGCTACAATCAGCCCCGTTCCTGCGTGATCACCCTGAGTGTGGACTACTGTCCCAGCGGGGAGCACAGCACCCTGGCACAAGTCCCCTACCGAGTAGCCGTGGACCGGTTCCGTGTATGGCTGTCCGAGACGGCTCCTGAGGCGGCTGCTGCTGCCGGGCCAAGCCGCCACGACACCGTCCCCGCACAGTTCCGGCCCGTCATCCCGGATACCAGCAACCCGCTTCCATCTCTTTTCTGAGCGGGGTTAGCCGCAATGCCGTGACGCTGTTGGTGATCTTGTTCGGGGTGCTGACGGTGGGGCGGCGCGGTGCTTCGCTGGAGGCGTGCGGGGTGGCCTCGGGTTCCGGGGGTGGGTGCGGTGTCGTTGCGGCCGAGGAGTTTCCAGCGGATTCCGGTGAGGACGGTGCGCACGGCATGGGCGGCGTGTCCGAAGGGGACGCCGGCGACGCTGGTGCGGGACCGGCTGGATGTGCTTTTCGAGGACGAGGAGTTCGCGGACCTGTATCCGTCCGATGGCCGTCCGGGTTTTTCGCCGGGGCAGTTGGCGCTGGTGTCGGTGCCGCAGTGTTGTCCAGCAAGACCCCCGAGGGAGTGCGCCAGCAGATCTGGGCCCACCTCCTGGTCCACCACACGCTGCGAGTCCTGATGCACAAAACCGCAGCCGGCCAGGGCATCGACCCCGACCGGCTGTCGTTCACCGACACCCTTCGCGCGGCCCAGCGCAGCGTCACTACTTCACCAGGGATCTTTTCCCCCTGAGCACCTGATCACCGCGTTGATCCGACTCCGCGAGGACCTGCTGGACCACTTCCTGCCGCCCCGCAGGCTCCGATCCCAGCCCCGTGTCGTGAAACGCAAGATGTCCAACTACCGACTCAAACGACCCGCGCCCCGAAACTGGCCCCAACCCACCAAAACACCAGCGCAGGCCGTCGTCATCCAAATGCGATTTTCCTGGGCCACTTCGCCATCAAGGCCTTCCCTGTTACCGGACAAACCAGCATTGCCGCTGGGATGTTGCGCGGAACGATACGCCCCCTGCTGGCTGCGGGCCCTTGGCAATGCATGGTCACACCGAACAGACCCGCTTAGCCATGGCGCGCTGATTCGACAAATGCGTCACTGCATCCTGACGCGAGGGAAAAGAAGACGAGGCACGTGTGGGCTGTCGTGACAGTAAGGTTGGTTTCAAAACCTACCTAATCGCCTCGACCCTCATTTTTCTGTGATCGACTTGAACGGACATCAGTGAGCATTGTCGTCCAACACCACACAATCCTCAAAGGTGTAAGCCTTCGGGCTATCAGGTGGCGCTTATGTTCTATTCGTATGGATCGCGGTGGGTGAATAATGGAGATTGATCTTGTCAATCACCTCGCGTGCTGACGGAGGGTCGTCACGGGACGAGGATGCAGCAGGCGCTGGAGGAGCCAAGTAGCACTAGTTTCCCATGTGGGGACATTTGTAATTTCTGATAATTCTCTCCAATGTCCATTCGGTGTCACGGTGCTACATCTCGATTGACATGGTGTATCGCTGATGGTGCCCGCGCATCCTCGCGCCCCTCGGAGGCGGCAAATCCGGCAAGTTTTTGTGCACATCGGGCGCATAGGCAAAAAGTCTCTCGAATGTCTCATGAAGCCGTTAACGCAAGCCCTCGCCAATTCGCGTTGGAAGCCTGTCGTGATGGGTTGGGCAGTAAATTCGGGAGTATCCACGTCATGAGCGAAGGCGAACTCATCAACGCCGCACTCAACGACCTCGCGCAATCAACAATTGCGACAAAATGTAATACCGAAATAAACTAGAGGTGTCGGTTTCTCGAGAAATTATCGACCGCCGCCTTAAGCGTAAGGCTGAATGGGGTCAGTGGTGAGTGAGACAAACGGCAAGTTGGTGGAAGCGCTCCGGGCGGCCGTCATCAAGAACGACCGTCTGAAGCGCGAGAACGACGAACTGAACGCG
>NZ_JARAVK010000241.1:0-13715 GCF_033792765.1 Streptomyces sp. PA03-6a
CGCACCTCCCGCAACACGCTCCCCTCCACCTCCCACAACGCCTCGTCCACCACCCCGTAGGGCGCCCTCCGCAACGCCTCCATCGCCTGCTCGAACCCATCCGTGACCGGCGTCTCGCTCTGCCTCATGGCCCCATGCTCCGCCCGCGGCACGTGCGCGTCGCGCGGGACGCGCACGCGGGTCACCGCAGGCCCCGAGGCGCGTCCCCGAATGGGCGGTCCGCGGACGCGACCCGCCCGGACCCTCTGACCGCCGGCTGGCTACCTCGTGGCCGCTTTAAGCAAAGCGCCGGCGTCGCGGTCATAACCGTGCTCGTGAAGTGCCAACGCCGCCTCAATGACATCCCGTTCAGGTTGTTCCCGTCCGTAGATGTGGAGCAGGTTGTCCGCCAGCTGGTCCTCGCTCAACTCCCTGAGCAGCACAAGCGCCGTGGCACTCTCCGCTGGCGTGAGGACCTCACCGGTCCGCCGCATCACCGTGACGACCGCCACCTGATCCCGTCGCGCGTGGAGTCGCTGGACGCTCTCCACCAGGCTTCGCGCGGCCGCCACATCACGGTCCCATCGTTGCCGGTCCCCATCGACATGCGGGACCGGCAACGATGCCGCCCCACGCCTGTTCGCCGACTTCTCCGCCAAGCCGGCCCTAGCGTCGCTGCGCAGCTCATCGTTGTCCGCCCGCAGGCGCTGGTTCTCCCGGCGGAGCTGCCTCATCGCACCTCTCATCGCTTTCACTGCCCGCCCCGAGGTGGCGCAGCTCGAACACATACGACTCCTGGCCTTGGCACACAACGCAAGCAGATCGGCCTTGCCGAATCCGAGCGACTTCCCGGCCTTCTCCGCGGCGGCCTCGTAGAGGAGTGTCACGAAGTCGTCGTCGGGGACCCGCTCCCCTTTCTCGTACCGACTGATCCCGCTTCTGTCCTTCACCGATCCGTACCCGCGCGCAGCCAGATGGCCAGCCAAAGTTGCCATGGACACGCCCAGACATTCCGTTCTGAGCCACCTGAGCTTGGCAGCTAGTTCCACCCTCGCGAGCGACAAACCCGTGGAACTTTCCTGAACCCCTCCGTCAGCCATCCCGCCCCCTGGCTCTTCGCCGCATCGACATCCCAGCATCTCAGTGCTGCCGGTCCCCTCCGCATTCCCGCTGCGGAATGAATTGTTGCCACTTAGACGTCAACACGAATTGTGCTGGACTGCGGTTGCACGGCCCGTCAAGACTGGACGCCACACACCGCCCGGCAACGGAGCGGGGGGGACGACGTCTCGCCATGCCCGCATGGCAGCGGAGCAGTACTGCATTCACCAAATGCAGACAAATAACCCAATTGCGTAAGGACGCAGACAATGCAGCCGTCGTGGCAGGACCCGAAGTACGGAAGCAAGGTGCGCGTGGCTCTGTGGCTGGAGTCGGAGGTGGGGGTCGGGAACATTTTCACCAAAACCGATCTTAGGGACGCTTTCCCGGGCGTCGCCCAGATCGACCGGCGCCTGCGGGATTTGCGGGATCATGATTGGCGGATCGACACGAATCGCGACGACCCCGCCCTGAAGGCGGTGGAACAGCGGTACGTCACCAAGGGTGCTGAAATCTGGGTCCCCGGTCAGGCGAAGATCGCCAAGCACAAGAGCAGCTTGTCGCCGACTCAGCGGGTCAAGGTGTGGCGGGACGACAACTTCATCTGCCGGACCTGTGGCATCGGCAGCGGCGAGGTCTACGACATGGGCGGCGTGGAGGTTGCCCAGCTCAACGTGGCCCGCCGCACGGTCCGTCTCACCGGTGACAAGGTGACGCATCAGCTCGTCACCGAGTGCAAGCGCTGCGGAGCAGCGGCGGGCGATCGCACCGTGGAGCTGGATGCCCTGCTCGCTCTGGTAGACGGGCTCGCCCCGTTCGAACGTGCGGTGTTCGCCGGCTGGATCGCGGCGGACCGGCGCGATCAGGAACCTCTGGAGAAGCTGTGGGGTCTCTACAGGACCCTGCCGATGGAATCGCGCTCGGCCATCGCACAAGCCGTGGCTGCCAAGTAACAACGGGGAGGGAGCACAACCATGCGGGAGTTTCCGCCACCGCCGCGCGCGGCTGAGTTCAGCGAGTTGATCAAGAAGCGTCTGGAGGAAGTGAAGAGCGCCGGCGGCACCCGCGAAACGGTCACCGTCGACTGGAACGAGCAGCAGGCCCACGTCGAAGTCATCGACCTCCCGGTCAAGTCGCTCTACTTCAACCCTGGGACGCATCGCATCCGTGCCCAGCGCAGCCACGACCCGGCGCGGGACGCGGCGCTCGACAAGGACGCGTGGTGCGACGACAGTCAGAACTACCTGCAGTACCTGCTGAGCGTTCAGCCCACCAATCCGAGCCTCCGTGACCCGGAGTTCGACAAGTTGAAGGAGAGCCTGAAGGACTTCGGGCAGAACGACCCTGGCCTCGTGACCCATCACGGGATCTTGGTCAACGGCAACACTCGGGCCGCCGCCCTCCGCGAACTCGGCATTCAGTCGATGCGCGTTGGGGTACTCCCGGAATCCTTCACTTGGTCGGACATCAACGCCGTCGAGCTGTCCCTGCAGCTGCGCAAGGACCACCGGCGGGACTACTCGTACATCAACCGGCTGCTCGCCATGAAGGAGCAGGCGGAGCTCGGTAGGACTCCTGAGGCGATCGCCAAGGACTTCCGGATCAAGACGCCCACGTACCACCAGGAGCGCTGGATCCTCAGCGTGATCGAGGACCTCATCGAACGTAGCCGCAGCGGCGGGGGGACGGGGCTCAGGCTGGTCGACTGGGAAGGCGACCAGGAGAAGCTCAAGGAACTCCAGCGCTTGTACGACAAGCTCAAGACACTCGACCACGACGCAGCGGAGGTACTGAAGGAGTGGCGGCTCGCGGCCATTCTCCTCGGGTTCTCCAAGACCGACGTCCGGCACATCGACGAGGACTTCCTCAAGGCACAGTACTTGGAGAAGACCATGCCGGCCGGCGTGTCCGGGTCGGGAGGGGCCGAGGAGCCGGAAGGCGTAGCGATCCCGGGCCTCGGGATCAGCGTCCCTGCGGCGTCGTCCGAGGTCTCGTCCGCTCGCTCGCTCAATGACCGGATACTGCGCGCCGCCGCCACCGTACGCAGCGGTGGCGACCTGCTTGATGCCGACAAGGCTGAGGCTCAGGCCCTCCTCGACGACGCCGAGAAGGCATTTGACTCCGCCATCGACGCGGCCGGCCGTGACGCGCGCATCAGGAAGCGCAAGCAGCTGGCTCCGGCACGGCTCGGCGAGGCGATCGCGAGCATCGACCAGTGCGTGGTGGAACTCGTGCAGGCACGTGCACAGCGGACCCTGGACGAGGAAGC
This sequence comes from Streptomyces sp. PA03-6a, assembly GCF_033792765.1. NCBI lineage: Bacteria > Bacillati > Actinomycetota > Actinomycetes > Kitasatosporales > Streptomycetaceae > Streptomyces > Streptomyces sp. PA03-6a. The sequence goes on from NZ_JARAVK010000241.1 coordinate 3,350, forward strand.
CTTCGATGATGCCGTCGTGAAGCTCCGCGACAGTCTCGTCAAGCTCGCTCAGCAGGCGGGACGCGGTATGCCGAACCCGGGGGACGGTGTTGCCTGGCTTCTCGACGCCGCCGCTTCCGGAGGCGCGCAGTGACCATGTCCGGGGTCTCCCTTCGCCTGGAGTTTGATTCCTCCAGGACCAAGGTCGTCCTCACGACCACCGAGCAGTACCGGCACGAACTCATCCGGTTGGCCGCCCGTTTCCGAACGGGCGGCCAGCTCGGCCCTCTCTCTGCTTCCGTCGCACTCGACGAGCTGCTGGCGGACCTCGGTGCGCTCGGGAGCTGGCCTCACGCCACAGGAGTCGAGTGGGCTCCCGAACTGCAGGCACTCGTCGTTGGCATCGTCCAGGATGCGAACACCGTCAAGCGGCGGCTCAGCTCGGCCGAGCACAGTGCCGAAGTCTCCCCGGATGACGTTCCAACGCTGCTCGGAGATGACTGGACCGCTGAGCTGAGCGCGTTTCAGCGGCGGGACATCGCCAAGCTCCTGTCGCTCCAGCACGGAGCCAATTTCAGCGTTCCTGGTGCGGGCAAGACCCGTGTCGCCCTGGCCGTTTACGCGGCACAGAGGGCGGCCGGACAAGTCAGCCGCCTGCTCGTCGTGTGCCCGAAGTCCGCCTACGAATCGTGGCAGTATGAAACCGCGGCCTGTTTCAGACAGCCGCTGCGCACGAACGTCCTGGGCGGCGACACGCAGGACCAGTGGATGGAAGTCCTGATCGTCAACTACGAGCGGCTCGATCGCTCTCTCGGTCTGCTCGCGGCATGGCTGCAGGCGGGCCCGGCGATGATCATCCTCGATGAGGCCCACCGTATGAAGCTCGGGGCACGCGGCACCTACGGTGCCGCGTGCATGACCCTGGGTCCTCTCGCCCGCCGTCGCCTCATTCTCACTGGGACTCCCGCACCCAACGGTTCGAAGGATCTCGAGAGCCTGCTCGGCTTCGTCTGGCCAGGACATGGGCAGCGCAGTGTTGTCCAGGCTGTCGCCGGCGGCGACCTCGGCCACGCGAGCACCGTCCTCCGGCCCCTGTTCACGCGAACCACCAAGCAGGAACTCGGCCTGCCGCCCGTGAACACCCAGATCCGCTACGTAGACCTGCCACCGCTCCACGAGGAAATCTACGAGTCCCTGGTGAAGGGATCGGGCGGTAACGCCCGCGACGACCTCAGCGCCCTGGGGAGAACCGCGCTGCGGCTCCTCATGGCAGCCACCAGCCCGGCGCTCCTCTTGGAAGGCACCAGCCGCTACGAGCCGCTCGCGTATCAGCTGCCTCCGCTGGAGATCCCCAAGAGTGACTCGCTCTACTCACTTCTGCAGAATCTGCCTGATTACGAGCTGTCGCCGAAGTACCAAGAAGCAATTGCGATTGTGGCCGAGAACGCGGCCCAGGGGCGCAAGACCCTCGTGTGGACCACGTTCGTCCGCAGTCTGACGACCCTGGAACGGCTCTTCGCGAAGTACGCGCCGGCAACGGTGTACGGCGGCACACCAGACAGGGAAGAGCAGCTCCGGCGTTTCCGTGAGGATCCGAGCTGCATGGTGCTGATCTCAAATCCCGCAACTCTCGGTGAGGGAATCTCGCTGCATCATGTCTGCCACGACGCCGTCTACGTGGACCGGGACTTCATGGCCGGACGATACTTGCAAAGCCTGGACCGCATCCATCGCCTCGGCCTGGCGCCGGGGACCGACACCCGAGTCACCGTGCTCGCGGTACGCAACACGATCGATGAAGTCGTGGAGGCGCGCCTGAAGCAGAAGCTCGACTTCATGGGGAAGATCCTCGATGACCCCACGGTGCAGCAGCTGGCCGACCTCGAGGAGGAGCCCGCTGTCGCGGCGGGTCTGGCCCCAAGCGACATCGAAACCCTCCTCCAGCACATCCGCGGTAGCTCCTTGACGTGATGAAGTGCCCCGGTTCTCCGCTGCCCGCCCTGAACCGGGGCGCCCGAGCAGGTCCGGGGAACCAGGCAGTCCGCGCCTGATCGCCTCTGGTAGCGTGGCATTATTTTGCGCCACACCACGAGGAGCACACCGATGGCTGGCAGCGGCCTGGGAGAACAGTCACCTGAGCGCCTTACCTCCATCGAGATCTGCGCGGGGGCGGGCGGGCAGGCCGTAGGACTGCACCAGGCAGGCTTCCAGCACCTCGCGCTCGTCGAATGGGATCCCCACGCCGTCGCCACCTTGAGGGCCAACGCGGTCAAATGGCCCGGCTGGACCGAGCAGAAGGCAGCCCGGTTGGCGCCACAGGATGTGAATGAATTCCTCACATCCGAGCAGTTCAAAGAACTTCCGGATGACGGATTCGGGAAAATCGACCTTTTCGCTGGAGGCGTTCCCTGTCCGCCATTCTCGTTGGCCGGTAAGCAATTGGGGCCGGACGACGACCGCGACCTCTTCCCCGCCGCCCTCAAAATTATCGACAGGCTGCGCCCCAGGGCCATCATGATCGAGAACGTACGGGGGATCCTGGAACCCCCCGGCGTTTTCATCGAGTACCGGCGCTGGATCCTGGAGCAGCTGCGTGAAATGGGATACGCCGTCCCGGAGATTAACCCGGACTGGCCGGTGGAGCGGCAGGACTGGGAGATGCGCAAGGTGTGGCGCCGGGTCGATGCGGCCGACTTCGGCGTGCCGCAACTCAGGCCTCGCGCGATTCTTGTCGCCATTCACAAGGATCACATGAACGGCCAGGAATTTACGTGGCCCCAGGGAATCGAGGGCTCCGCGGAAACGCTGCAGGAGGCGCTTGAATCCTCAATGAAGGAACGCTATCTCCCTTATTGGGAAAGGTCACCCGTCGAGTCGGGCAAAACGGGCGAAGAAGCTTTCGAAGCCTGGCGGAAGAAGGCCGGCCGATCTGCCATCGCTCCGACGCTCGTGGGCGGTTCCAAGAAGCACGGTGGCGCTGATCTCGGTCCAACGCGCGCGAAGCGCGCATGGGCCCATCTGGGCGTGGACGGTACGGGGGTGGCCAACGACCCTGAGGACTGCGTTCCGGAGCGTGACCTGTTCAGGCCGGACGGCCCCATGCTGACCGTGAAGCAGGCCGCCAGGGTTCAGGGGTTCCCACCGGACTGGGACTTCCAAGGGCGGAAGACCGCGCAATACCGTCAAGTGGGCAACGCTTTTCCTCCGCCTGTCGCTGAGGCCATCGGCAGAGCGATCGCCGCGGTGCTCCGGCCAGCAGACCAACAGAATCTGCTCAAGGGCTACCGTCTTGCCGCTAGCGGCGAAGTGGCCCTGCCGCCCCTGTACGGGACGCAGGAGCCACTGGACCTCTCATTGCCGGGCGAGAGCGGCACGCCTGGCGATCACCGTAGCGGCGATCTCGTCGACGCAGAGGCCTGAGGGCTCGTGCTCCCAGAAGCGGAGCACGAGCCACCCAGCTTCCTTGAGGCGCTCGTCGGTGTCTCTGTCCCGCGCCACGTTGCGGGCGACCTTGTCGGACCAGTACCCGGGGTTCACCTTTGGTGCCTTGTAATGCTCCGGGCAACCGTGCCAGTAACACCCGTCGATGAACACGGCTACCTTGGTGGGCCGGAAGACCAGGTCGGCCGTGCGGCGTAGTTCAGGAAGCGGGCGGGCGGCTACTCGGTACCGCAGTCCGCGGGCGTGCACGAGCCGGCGGATCAACTGTTCGGGCTTCGTGTCCCGGCTGCGGATAGCCTGCATGTTGCGCCGGCGCGCCGCCGACGACGCCCAGGATCCCTCCGGGGCCTCCCATTCGGCAGCGTCAGACATGTTTCCGAGGCTAGTCCTGTTCATGGGTCGCGGTGACCCGCGTTGGACCCGGGGCTTCCCCTGGGCGCCGGGTTCGGTATAGAAGACCCTCTGTGTACGGTCTTCGCAATATCTTCATCATTGCTTGCCGAAGCTGAGACCGGCCACGCCAGCCTGCCCCGTCGCTGTCCGAGGAACCACGAGCGCATGTCTTCTTCTCCCGCACTGCCCGCCAGCTGGCAGTACGACGTCCCTACGAACGGCAGCACCCGTCTTCCACCGGACGCGGGGTACGCGAAGGCCCTGACCAATCAGGGCTACGGCTTCGAAGCGGCCATCGCGGACCTGGTCGACAACTCCATCGACTCGGGTGCGGAGTCGGTCGTCGTGCATTTCCTGCGTGACAGTGAACGCATCGTGTCGCTACTCGTCCTCGACAACGGCCACGGCATGGGCGACCAGGAGCTCGACGACGCCATGACCGTAGGCCGCCGCCGTGAGTACGGCGGACAGGCGCTCGGCATGTACGGCACCGGGCTCAAGGCCGCTTCACTCTCGCATGCCCGCTCCCTCACGGTGATCAGCCGCACCAAGCGCAGCCGCGCAGCTGGCCGGAAGCTCACCGCCGAGGGCATCGAGGACGGCTTCCGCTGCGACACCGTTGATCCGCAGTTCGCGCAGCAGCAGATCGACGTGTACGACGGGCTCATCGAGTGGCACGGGACGATCGTGCGCTGGGACCGAGTGCGTGCCTTCGAGACGGTGGCCCGCGGGCAGAGCGACCAGTTCCTGTCGGAGGCCATATCCCGACTGGAGATGCACCTCGGGCTGCACCTGCACCGTTTCCTGGCCAACGGGCTCAACCTCGACATAGCTGTCTGGGACGTGGAAACCGGGGAGGAGACCGATCACATCAGTGTCGATCCCCTCGACCCGTTCGCGTGCAAGGTGCCCGGCAAGGCCGGCTATCCCAAGACGTTCAAAGCCGAAGTCGAAGGAGTGGGTGAGGTCGGGCTGCAGGCACACATCTGGCCCGCCAAGTCGAAGCAGGCGGGGTTCCGCCAGATCGGCTCGCTCCTCGAACGGCAAGGTTTCTACTTCTACCGGAACGACCGGCTCGTGCAGGCCGGCGGTTGGAGCAACCTTCGCAGCCCCGAGGGCCATCTCGTCCTCGCCAGGATCGCGGTAGACCTGCCGGCCACTGCGAACGAGGTGTTCAGCCTGACCGTGAAGAAGGAGGGGGTCGAGGTCACCCCCGCCTTCACCCGGGGCGTCGAAAAGGCCACCGACGGCGATGGGGCGTTCTTCTCCGCTTATCTCGCCGACGCGGAGGATGCCTACCGCGAAGGCGCATCACGGGCAGTCATCGAACGACCCTCAGTGATACCCCCGGGCAAGGGCGTCGACCCGAAGGTGAAGCGCGCGGTGGCTGAGGAACTGCCGGTGAAGGGCGGTGAAGACCCGATCCGCATCGAGTGGGTCACGCTTCCTGACGACCGCTTCTTCGACCTGGACCGCGACAGTCACACGATCCTTCTCAACAAGACTTTCAGGGACGACTTCAACGACGGCAAGCGCGGTGGGTCGAACGACGCACCAGTCACCAAGACGCTGATGTACCTCCTCCTCCAGGACTCCTTCGGGCTCGGCCGCTGGGAGAGGAAGCGCGCCGACCGCATCGAGTACTGGAACAGCATCCTGCTGGCCTCCGTGCTCGCACAGCGTGAGCGCCGCGCCCGCGCCATCTCCTGACCACGCCACCAGCGGCACCGCCGACCGCGCACACCTGAGGAATCCCCTTGAGCGACGCACTGCTTGAAGTCCACACCTCGGCACTCGCAGGGATGACAGCCAGTCCACGCCACTTCGAGAAATGGGCGGCGCTTGCCGCCGATGAGGACTTCCCCGACGCCGACCTCAGCGAGGCGGCCTTCTGCGCACGCCTCGCGGACGATGAAGCCGAAGGCGGGGCACTGACGGCGCTGTGGGCCCGCGCCCTGACCAAGTGGGACTTCGAGGAACAGCCGCGGTGGTCCCCCGACACCGAAGCCCGTACGGACGAGCGCCGCAGCGCGGTGTACGACCGCCTGCGCTTCGGTGACGATCTGCGCAAGATGCTCAGTGCAGCCGTTCCCGTGGCGCACGTGGCGCCGGTGACCGTCATCGCCCGCGAACACACCCCCTGGTACGGTTCTGAGCAGGCTGCAGCGCGTTCCTTCTACTGGACGGCCTACGAACGCAAGCTCCGCGAGAAGGGCTGGTCCGAGGCGGCGATCGCAAGCCTCGACGAGGCGAGCCGTACGGTCGTGGAGCGGCTCTCCGACCCTGAGCAGACCGCCGTACGCCAGGCCAAGGGCCTTGTGGTGGGATACGTCCAGTCGGGCAAGACGGCCAACTTCACCGGAGTCACTGCAAAGGCCATCGACGCTGGGTACCGTCTCGTCATCGTGCTCGGCGGCACGCTCAACCTCCTGCGCGCCCAGACCCAGCGCCGTCTCGACATGGAGCTGATAGGCCAGGAGAACATCCTCCGCGGAGCTGACCCCGATGACCCTGACTCGCTCGTTGGCATCGACTACGCCGGGGACGACGACGACTGGCCCGACTTCGTCCGCCACGGTGACCGGCCGTCCGCCCTCCGGGCCTTCGACATCGAACGCCTCACCACCCGTGACAACGACTACAAGAGCCTCGCGCAGGGCATCCGGGCCCTTGAATTCGAGAAGCGCGAGCCGACACTGCCGCTCTGCGACCCCGTCAACCTGCACCGTGCGGCAGCGCGGGTGATGGTCGTCAAGAAGAACAAGAGTGTCCTGACGAAGCTGGTGAAGGACCTCAAGCAGATCCACGGCATTCTCGGCGAGCTGCCTGCCCTCATCATCGACGACGAATCCGATCAGGCTTCCGTGAACACATCGAACCCGAAGCAGTGGGAGCAGGGCGCGACGGAGCGCACGGCCATCAACAGCCTCATCTCTCAGCTGCTGGGCCTCCTCCCCCGCGGCCAGTACATCGGCTACACGGCCACGCCGTTCGCGAACGTCTTCGTCGACCCGGGCGACGCAGAGGACATCTTCCCCAGCGACTTCCTCATTTCGCTGCCCCGGCCCGACGGGTACATGGGCGTCCAGGACTTCCACGACCTGGACGCGTCGTTCGAGCCAGAGGAGCGCACCGTAGCCAACTCCCAGGAGAAGGCGCACGTCCGCGGTATCTACGACGGTACCGACGACCGCCTGCAGGAAGCCATGGACGCCTTCGTCCTCACTGGCGCTCTCAAGCTCTTCCGCGCCACGCAGGGAGTGCCTGACAAGCCCTTCCGTCATCACACGATGCTGGTCCACGAATCGGTCAGGATGGCCGAACATGCCGCCCTTGCTCAGCGCATCAACTCGATGTGGCACGCGGCCGGCTACTCATCGAGCGAGGGCCACGCACGTCTCGCGGACCTGTGGGCGAGCGACTTCGCCCCTGTTTCAGCCGCAAGGGCCGAGGGTCTGCCGAACCCGGCGTCGTACGAGGAACTCCGGCCCTTCATCAGCCGTGCCCGGCAGCTCATAGCAAAGGGCGGGAATCCCGTCGTCATCGTCAATGGCGACTCCGACCGTGATTTCGCACAGATCGACCTCGATTTCGACCGGACGCCGAACGTCTGGAAGATCCTCGTCGGCGGCACAAAGCTGTCCCGCGGCTTCACCATCGAGGGACTGACCATCACCTACTACCGCCGCACCACACGCCAGGCGGACACCCTCATGCAAATGGGGCGGTGGTTCGGGTTCCGGCCCGGCTACCGGGATCTCGTGCGTCTCTTCATCGGTCGCGAGGAGTCCCTCACGAAGACCTCCTCCGCGGATCTCTATGAAGCCTTCGAGGCGATCTGCCGCGACGAGGAGCTCTTCCGGCAGCAGCTCACGCAATACTCCGTCCTCGTGGACGGCAAACCCCAGGTCACGCCCGCCCAAGTACCTCCTCTGGTCGCCCAGCACCTCTCGTGGGTCAAGCCTTCCGCGCGCAACAAGATGTTCAACGCCGAACTCGTCGAGGTGCGCTCGCCCGGCAAGCCGATTGAGCCCGCCGCGTACCCCGTGGATGCCGCGGCACTGCGGCGCAACACGGAACGGTGGCATCCTCTGCTCAGCGCGTTCTCAGGACAGACGGCGGACTTCACCAATCCGCCGGACAGCAGCAGTGGACTGGCGCGGACGTTCTCGGCTCTGACGGCACGGGTCACGCACTCCGGGCTGATCGCCGTACTCAGTTCGCTGGAGTGGGAGCGCCCGGGCATCTTCCAGCCGCACCTGCAATACCTGTCACAGCTCGACGGCACGCTCGCCAAGGTCGACGACTGGCTGCTGATCGCTCCCCAGCTCACCCAGGCCAATCGCATGGAAGCCTCGGTTCTTGGCTCCGTACCCTTGTCGCTGGTCCGACGCAGCCGACAGCCCGGAAAGCCGTCTTTCGGACGCATCGCGAGCGTGGAACATCGCACGGCGGCACAACGGCTGATCGATGTGGCAGGGAACACCGACGCTGCTCCCGTCCCCATCGGGGATGCGCATGTCGGACCGGACACGGGTGTCGCGCTGGTCTATCCCGTCGTCGAGGGCACGACTGAGGGCGACGTGCTCGCGGCCATCTCTGACGGCCAGGCTGAGCCCGCGAAGCTGGTCATGGCCTTCACCCTGATTCCGCCCCGGTCCGCGACCGACTCGACCCGCCGTCTGGTGCGGTTCCGGGCACGGAACTCACGTCATGCCGACGATCCGATTGTGGCGGCACCGGTCGAGTAATTCCCCGCGTCCCATGGGCCGGTCGGCCGGAGCGGGCATCCGGTCGACCGGTCACGGAGCACCCCGCTGGCCAGGTGCATCCACCCCGGTAGGCGGTTGCAGGACTGTGGCTTAAAGGTTCCTGCACCACTCCCCCGAGCGACCTTGTGTCACCGGCACGCAACACCACGTATCGCCCGAATCCGATCCGCCGTTGCTGGTGCGTCACGACATCAAGAGCAGCATCGGAGGATTTCCATGGGTCGAGTGAACGCGGTGACGCGCTACGTGTCGCAGGTCGCCCTGGCCACGTCCACGGCAGTCGCGACGGTGATCAGCTTCTCGACGCCCGCGTCGGCAAGTGCCGTGGGGTACGCAAAGGTGGTCGGCTTCTGCCTGGACGCCAAGGGCCAGGAGGTTTGCCTCCCGACCACCACGCTTGGGCACTTCGTGCGCGGGTCGGGCCGGAATGTGGATCGCCATGAGGCCTCTGTGCAGGACAGCTTCGGAATGGACAGCGCCGGAGGAAACTGGTGCAACTGGCGTATCGACTGGCGCTACTCGGACACGAATGGCCGCACCTACCTCATCAGCAGGGGCGAAACGCACCGCAAGTGCACGCTTCACAGTTCGATCGGCCGTGTCGACACGACGCACCACACGTTGAAGCACTACGGCAAGGCGTGCGCGGACTTCTTCGTCGCTGGCACCAGGCGCGCATCGCAATGCCACTTCATCACCGAGTGACAGCCGGAGCAACCATGCCCTCTCGAATGCACCCCTCGCTGGCTTCCCGCGCGTTGCGCGTTCTCCTGGGCGCGGGAGTGAGCTACGCACTCGCAACTGGGCTGGTCCTGCTCATCTTCGCCCTGCTTCCTCAAGACGCCCTGCGATCTCTCCAGGAATCGGGCTTCTTCTGGACGGTGTTGGCCACCGCTGTCGTCATCTTCGCGGCGGGGGCCCTGGCCCTACGAAGTCGACGCGAGCGATGACGCGGCGGCATCCCACTGGCTGCCGCTAGCCCATTCACACCGGTCCCGTGAGCAACACCCGTGTATTCGCGACTTCGTACGCCCGTGTCGGTGACTGTGGGCGGGCGTTGAAGCACTGCGGAGGGGCCGAGCGTGACCGGCCCCCGGTGTCGCGAGATCGTCGAGGAACAGGGCGGGATCCCCATGGGCAAACAGTCGCCGAACGTGCGATCGGGCCGGATGGTGCGGTGGGTGCTGACGGCGGGGCTCAGTTACCTGGGGGCGATGTTCGTCGTGCTCGGGTGCCTGTCGCTGCTGCCGAAGCGGACGCAGACCTCGTTGTCGGAGACCGCCGTGGGGTGGGCCGTGCTCGGGGTGAGCGTGGTGTTGTTCACGCTGTTCGCGGGGCGGAGCCGCGGGCGGTCCTGAACGCCGGTCCCGGGCACGGACGGGCTCACGCCCGCATCCACGCACGCGTGCCGAACGAGCCGCAGGAGCGGGAGGCGATGTCGGCCGCGAAGGCGAGGGCGGTGTCGAAGGCGGGTGGGGTGAGGCGGGGGGTGATGTGGGCGGCGAGGTGGTGGGCGAGGGCACCGTGGAGGACGTCGCCGGCGCCGAGGGTGTCGACGACGGGGGTGACGGAGGGGACGGGGATCTGCCCCTCGGGCCGGAGGATGGGGGACGGGCCCTGGGTGACGGCGGTCCAGCGGACGCCGGCGTCGTGGAGGAAGGCGAACACCTCGGCCGGGGTGGAGGTGCCCGGGGGGTGGAAGTCGGCGGAGCAGACGGCGACGTCGACGTAGGGGAGCAGGGTGGACGTGGCGGGGCGCCAGCTGCCCGCGTCCAGGAGGG
>NZ_JARAVK010000242.1:0-13699 GCF_033792765.1 Streptomyces sp. PA03-6a
GCACGGGGTGCAGGTGGCGGTGGGGGCGCCGAGGCTGCCGGAGACGAACTCCCTGTCGTGGATCGTCGCGGACGCCGACTCCGGTGACGTGCTGGCGTCGTACAACGCGCACCGGCAACTGCCCCCGGCGAGCACGCTGAAGATGCTGTTCGCGGACACGCTGCTGCCCCGCTTCGGCCGGCGGACCCGGCACGAGGTGACGCACGCGGACCTGGCGGACATGGGAGCCGGGAGCAGTCTGGTCGGGATCGAGGCGGGGATCACCTACACGGTCGAGCAGCTGTGGCTCGGGGTGTTCCTGCGGTCGGGGAACGACGCGGTGCACGTGCTGTGCTCGATGAACGGCGGGGTGGCGAAGACCGTCCGGGAGATGCGGGCGCGGGCGCGGGAGCTGCAGGCAAACGACACGTACGTGGTGAGCCCGGACGGCTACGACACGCCCGACCAGCTGTCGTCGGCGTACGACCTGACGCTCTTCGCGCGGGCGGGGCTGCGGAACCCGGACTTCAGGTACTACTGCCGGACGCAGGTCGCGCGGTTCCCCGCGGAGAAGGGCGCGACCTTCGAGATCCAGAACACCAACCGCCTGCTGGGCGACTACGACGGCATGATCGGGGTGAAGAACGGCTACACCACCAACGCCGGGAACACCTTCACGGGCGCGGCGGAGCGCGACGGACGGACGCTGCTGGTGACCGTGATGCACCCGGAGTCGGGGTACGACGAGGTGTACCGGGAGGCGGCCGACCTGCTGGACTGGGGGTTCGACGCGGTGGGCCGCGTGGAGCCGGTCGGGGAGCTGGTGCCGACGCTGAGCCAGGTGCGCGCGATGGCCGGGGGGCCTCCCGGCGAGAGCCGCGGCCCGCGGCCCGCGGCGGCGGGGGACGCGTCGAAGGGTTCCTCGTGGTTCGGACCGGCCGTGGAGACCGTCCTGGTGGCGGCGGTCGCGGCGTTCGTCCTGGCGATCAGGCGCCGCCCCCTGCCGCAGCGGGCGGCGGCGGCCCGGGGGGACGCCGGGCGGCGCGGGCGCGGCTCGAGCCGCGCCCGCTGAGGTCGCCGTCCCGCGGCCGGGGTACGCCGCTCACCCGGCGAAGGTCCCGTAGGCGGCGACGACCAGCGCCAGCAACCCGGTGAGCGCCGCCACGGCGGGCAGCGGCCAGCGGGAACGCTCCAGCGCCTCGATGCGCTCCTCGTGCTCGCCCAGCACCTTGTCGGTCTGGTCGGCGCGCTGCAGGAGCAGGGCGAGATCACCCCGCGTGGTGGCGAAGCCGACGTCGACGGAGCGGCGCAGGCGTTCGAGTTCGAGGGCGACCCCGAGGGCGCCTTCCTGATGCGTGGTCATCTGCCTCACCGCCTCAGCCAGGAGGGCAGCAGCCGCTCCACGGCGTCGAGGGACATCACGCGGGTGACGGCGGCCGCGACGGCGAGCACGGTGCAGGCGCCCGGCCAGGCCGCGTCGACCAGCAGCGGCGCGGCGGCGGCGAGGGCGACGCCGGTCTGGACGAGGGTGCGGACGGTACGGCGGTCGGCGTCGGTCATGTGGTCTCCTTCCTCTTCGGGACGTGCAGTCCGTCCCAGCTGGTGCGGCCGGGGATGCCGTCGGCGTCCGCGCCGCCGTAGCCGAGCCTGCGCTGCCAGGCGGCGTAGGAGCGGCGGTCGGCTTCGGTCCACTCCGGCCCGGGCCCTTGCCGGTAGCGGCCGCAGCCGACGGCGACGAGGCGCCGGCCCATCGCCGTGACGACGTCGCTGCGACGGCCGGGCCGGAAGAAGGCGGCGCCCGGGAAGGGCTCGTACGTCCGCGCGGGCGGGGTTCCGAGCCGTTTGGCGACGCGCTCCCGCATGGCCGGCATCGGGAAGCTGGGATCGATCTTCCGTCCCGTCCATTCCTTGTGCCCGATGATGTGGCCGGCGCTCCAGCCGTGCACCCGGCACAGGGCGACGGCGGTCCTCTCCACGGCCGCCAACTGGGCGGCGGGGTAGGGGTCGTGGCCATCGCCCAGGTTCTCGATCTCGAACCCGTAGAAGTGGGCGTTGCCGTCGACGGCGTCGGCACCGGGCTTGGCTGGCAGCGGGCGGCCGGCGCGGACGGCGTCGTACACGGCGCTCGAACCGCTGCCGGCGTGGTTGGTGCGCCCGTACCCGACCAGGTGCACGGTGCCGTCCTTGGCGATGACGCCGATGCACAGCGGTCCTGGCAGGTCGGCGCGGCCGGTCCGGCACATCGCCACGCTGTCCCGGCCGGCGGTGTGATGCAGCATCACCCCGTGCACCTGGCCCCAGGCGGCGACGGCGTTGCGGTTGTGGGTGCGCCAGTCGCCGTGTCCGGCGACGGTGACGCCTTCGGCATCGAGAGCGGCCAGGAATGCCGTCGCGGAGACGGGTGTGGCCATGGTTCCTCCTCTGATCGGTGGGACGGTGGTGGGACTGGGACTGGGGACGGGGACGGGAACGGGAACGGGGAAGCCCCGGGCCGCCGTGCGCACGGCGGCCCGGGGCTCGGGGGCGGACGGTGCTACAGCAGCGGGTCGATCCGGATGAAGCGGGTGTCGAAGCTGGCCGTGCTGGACGCGTTGCCGGAGCGGTAGGCGGGTGTGGCGGTGTAGCCGGTGCCCGCCGTGAGGCCGGTCACGAGGAACTGGCTGGACGACGAACCCCGGCCGGTGTTGGTGACCAGTGCCGCCCGGTCGTCGCTGGTGGCGAGGAACACCGCGTTGTCCGAGGCCCTGCGGACCGTGGCGGACATGTAGGAGCTGTACGCCCCCGAGCTCCACATGTAGGCGCCCACCGTCACGATGACCTGGCCGGAGGCGGGCACCGTGAAGGCGGCCGCCATGGGGTCGCCGACCGCGTCGGTCAGGGTCTCCGCGTAGGTCGTCGAGTTCGTGGTGCCGCCGTCCACGTTCACCCGGAACACCGGGACGGCTCCCACCGGCGCCCAGACGGTACCGGTGTACTGCACCAGCCGGCCGGGGGTCGTCAGCCAGGCGACCATGCCGGCCACGGGTGCCGTGACCTTGGCGTCGCGCGACGCCGCGTCCGCGAAGCGCATCACGGTACGGCCGTCCACGCCCTCCGCGAGCGCCCTGAGGTTCGCGGGCAGGTCGGCGGCGTCGGTGGCCTGGGGGTAGGGGAGATTGCTGATCGGGGTGTACTGCGTGCTCACGCGGTCGCCTCCGCTGCGGGCTCGGGTACGCCGCCGCCTTCGGCGGTGTACGGGGACGGGGTGGCTTCCTCCTCCTCGCCGGGGCCGTGCGGGGACGGCGGCTCCGGCGGCTCCGGTTCCCCCTCCGGCGGCGGGCCGTCGCTGACCGTGACGGCGACCGGAAGGTCCGGTCCATGGTCCGCACCGACGCCGAGGTATCCGGCGAGTTCCGTCGTCACCGTGTCGGCCAGCTGCTGGAACTGAACGTCCGTCAGGGTGACGGGGGCGGCTCCGGGGGTGTCCTCAGGCATGGGTGCCCTCCTTGATGTCGCGCCAGGTCCGGCCGCCGGCCTTCACCTCGGCGAGGGTCGGGTAGGCGGCCGCCACCTGGGCGTACGTCTGCCACACCTCCGTCACCGGCGCCGCCGGGACGTCGGGGGTCAGCCCGGAGTCCGCGGGGACCCCGTTGGGCACGGTCCCGCGCAGGGTCAGGGTCTGCCGCACCCCGCCGGCAGCCGTCGCCGCGGTCTTGATCCCGGTGACCCAGGCCAGGGTGTCCAGTCGGGCGCCGCTGGTGTCGACCAGCCGCACGACGTCGCCGAGCTGGATCCGCGGGTCGGGGAGCACCTCGACGTCGCCGATGACGGGGACGGGGTACTCGCCGGCCCTGCGCATGGCGTCGGCGAGCGACTGCGCGCCCCGCAGGTCCTGCACCCAGTCGGTGGCCTCGGCGGAGTACTCCTGGCGGCCGTAGAACCGTTCGCCGGCGCTGCCCGCCACCCAGGAGGTGGCGAAGCGCTCGGCCGGGTCGTCGGCCGGCTTGAGCGTCTCGAGGTGGACGGAGGGCTCGCCGGTCTTCGTGACGGTGTAGAGCGTCTGCGCGCTGCGGTTGCTGAAGCGCACCACGAGGTAGCCGTCCTCGCGGCGGGTCAGGACGTCGACCGCGCCCTTGACCGCCGTCGCCCCGGCCGCGGGCGAGGTCGCGAAGCGCACCGAGGACCCGGAGGTGGTGACGGAGTCGTCGTCGGTGAGCGGCGGTCCGATGTCGAACTCCTCCTCGGCCATCACGTAGCTGACCGTGACGGACCGGTTCGCGGGGATCTCCCGGATGGTGCTGTCGTCGTAGACGGTCCCGGTCGCCGCGCCGGTCTTGGACCAGTCCTTGGCGGGCTGGACGCAGTAGTTCCGGCAGGCGTCGATCTCCTCCGTGACGGTCAGCGCGGCGATGTCCCGCACGGTGGTCAGCGTGAGGTCGGCCGCCGTGGGGGGCTGGGCGAACCGGGTGTGGTTGCGCCAGCGGAAGACGCCGTGCTCGTCGAACTCGGCGGTCGCCATGGTCGCCTTGGCGATCTGCGTCAGCACGTCCCACTGCGAGCCCGAGATCCGGGGGACGGAGACCAGCGGGAAGACCGCGTCGTCCAGGACCGCGCCCTTGGTCCAGGTGCCGGACTGGCCGAAGACGGCGGCGGCCGGCATCGCGGCCAGTCCGGAGGTCACCTGCAGCGACTCCACGGCCACGGTGGTGACCAGCCGCACCTGGTCCAGTTCGGCGGACTTCTGGATGCCGGACGGCTGGACGTACGTGGCCGCCGTCCCCAGCAGCTGCGTTCCGTCGGGTGCGGTCAGCCTCGGCTGCACGGTGGGGTACACCGCGGTCCCGGTGCCCGCCGTGTCGAAGAACGCGCCGATGTGCCAGACGCCCCGCTGTGTCCTGATGGCCGGCCATGACCACTCGAAGTACCAGTAGCCCTGGTCCGAGCCCTCGGAGTAGAGGCGGACGGTGCCGGCGACGAAGTCGACGACCAGGCGCAGGGTGCCCGTCGCCGATCCCGTGCGGTTGAGCTGGAGGTGGATCTCCACCGTGTCGCCGATGCCGACGGCGTTGTTGACCCACGCCTCGGCGAACAGCCGGCTGCCCGGCACGGTGACGCGGCTGCGCGGGAACCAGGAGGCCGTCAGGCCCGTGGTGCCCGGCTCCAGCCCGGTGGGCACGAGCGCCATCTCGTGGGGCGCGTCCTGCCTGGTCCAGGTGTAGTTCCGCGGATCGGGCAGCACTTCCGGCTGGCCGTAGGGCGTGGTGAACCCGCCGTGCAGCGTCGCGTGGACGAGGGTGAGCGGCTGCCCCTCGACGAACTCGGGGTAGCGCGCGGGCGGGGAGCTGTGGAGTCCCGCCTGCCGGAGGAGCTCGTCCACGCACCAGGTCGCCGAGGACAACGGGCGCTTCCGGAAGAACCCGATGTACGGCTTCGGCAGGACGGCGGGGCCGCGCAGCCGCTCGGCCCCGTCCAGCGCGGTGACCTTGACGGTGTCGCTGCCGGAGGCCGCGCTGCGGGCCCGGACCGTGCCGCGGAAGGCGGCCAGGTCGTTCCCGCCGAGCCCCGCGGCGTGCACCACGGACTGGCCGGGACGGACGAGGTCTCCCGTGCTCCTGGGCGCCCACGGCGAGTACAGCTGGGGCCCGGACCGGTCGGCTCCGCCCTGCAGGTGTTCGTCCGGGGAGACGGCCGCACCCGAGATCTCGAACTCGGCCTGGGCCGAGGCGCTGCCGGAGAACGCCCGCATCGCCTCCGGCAGGTCGGTCGCGTACGACCGGTCCACGCTCCACGACTGGACCTGGGCGCCGAGGTCCTTGCCGCCGAAGCGGGTGGAGTGGGACGTGGTCCGCTCGCCCTGCGCGAGGGCCGCGCCGAGCGCGTCGTCAGCCCGCTGCACCGGCCACCTCCACCAGGTCGATGCTCACGCCGCGGTACGGCAGCGGCTGGGACGGCACGTCGCTGTACCCGGTGACCGCCATCGCGGGGCAGCCGTCACCGGGGACGCCGTCGGCGGCGCCGTCGTCGTACGACAGGCAGGCCCCGGCGAGGGCGTACGTCCCGGCGGCCCCGGGCTTCGCGCAGGGCGTCACGAAGGCCGCGCCCGCCGGCACGGTCCCCGCCACGTAGGCGCCGTTCGCCGACACCGACGACAGGTAGGCACCGGCGGCGTTCTTGAAGTCGAGGTTCACCGCGCACGTCGGCAGGGCGGCGATCGCCGTGGAGGCCCGGAAGGAGATCCGGGTGCCGGGCGCGACGGGGTGGCTGCCCCAGTAGCGGTGGCGCCAGCCGACCTTCGCGGCGGTGTCCGCGGCGGTGAAGGCGAAGACCCCGGGGGAGGCCGGTTCCGTGACGCTCCCCGTTCCGGTGCCCACCACCGGGAGCCACTGGCCGAGCCCTGTGCTCCCCGGCTCCCCCCGGCCGGCCGCCTGCAGCGCGTCCAGCATGTTGGCCGCCGCCGGGTCGAGCAGCGCGACCGGCCCGGCGCCGTCGGTGCGGCGGGCCAGCCGGTCCAGCACCCTGGCCTGCGCGGGCTCCAGCGTGTCCCAGCTCAGCTTGGTCCGGCGGTTGGCGCGCGCGTTGCGCACGACGGTCACCCGGCCGCCGAGCGACGTGAACTCCGACACGCCGAGGTCGGCGCTCCGGTCGAAGCTCCGCGCCGCGCGGTCGATCTCGTACAGCGAACCGGGCGGTCCGATCCACAGGTTCCTGCCCATGTGTCACCTCGTCTCTTGCCGTGAGGGCATGAAAAAGGCCGGCGACACGGTCGCCGGCGTCGAATCCGCAGGAAGGGCGGGAGGGGGCGCGGCTCAGCGCCGCGCGAGCTGCCGGTTGCCCAGGGCCACGGCCCGCGCGATGGTCTGTGCGTCCACCTGGACGACGACGGGCCGCTCCGCGAGCTTCTCGACGGCCGCCGCCAGCCGCGCCATGTGCGCCGGCGACCCGCCGCCCGTGCCGAGCATCCGCTCCAGCCTGCTGAGCGGGATGACCGCCTCGGCCTCGCCGCCCTCACCGACCACCGCCAGCGTGCCGCCGCTCCGGGCGGGGACGACACCGCCCTGGGCGAGGGCGGGGATGTTGGGGATCTGCGGGATGTGGATCGAGAAGGACTTGCCGCCGATCACCGGCACCCAGCCCGGGATCGACACGTGGACCCGGTTCAGCGCGGAGATCATGTAGTTGATGCCGCTGATGTACGCGCGGGGCAGCGCGGTGAAGGCGTTGATGATGCCCTTCAGCACGGACTTGATCGGGCCGGCGTGGGACTTGATGGCGCCGAGGATGGCGTTCCAGGCCCACTTCACGCCCTTGGCCAGGGCGGCGGACACCTTGTCCATGTTGATGAACTGGGAAATGACCGGCGCGAGCAGTGCCATGACGAGCCCGAACGGGTTCGCCGCCATCGCGAGGTTGAGCCCCCGCTGCGCGAGCGAGGCCCCCTTGACCCCCTTGCCGAGGCTCCCCATGGACTTCCCGCCGCGGTCGGCGTTCTTGCCCGCCTTCCCGACGGACTTCTCGACGGCGTCGGACTGCCGCTTCACGTCGCGCAGGGCCTCCTCGGCCTTGCCGGAGGAACCCTTGAGCCTGTCGAGGGAGGTCTTGAACTTGTCCGTGCTCCCGCGGGACTTGCCGAGGGCCGTGTCGGCCGTGCCGAGACCGGTGCGCAGCCTGCCCACGGCGCCGCCGGCCGAGTCGGCACCCCCCTTGACCCGGTTCATCGCCGTCCCGGTGCGGCTGAGGGAACTCCCCAGTCCCGCGAGCCGGGCATCCACACCGGCAATGGCCTGCTTCAGATTCATGTCTGCCTCAATTCCGTTGTGCCGTGCGATCAGATCCCCGCGAGCGCCTGGCTGAGCCCCTGCACGGAGCTCCGCAGCTTGTTGAACTCCTCGCGCTTGGCGCCCCGGGCACCGAGGTCCGCTCCCTGGCCGATGCCGCGCAGCCGGGTCCTGAGGTCACGGACATCCCTGTTCGCCCGGTCGGCCGCCGCCTGGGCGCTGGAAATCGCCTGGTGCTCCGATTTGGCGAGGAACATCCGCCGTAGACGGTCGTCGAGTTCCCTCTGCTTCTTCTCGTCCTTCGCCTGCTCCGCCGCCTTCACGTTGCCGAAGGTGATTTTCTGAACACCGCGGACGCTGAGTCCCTTTTCGTCGATCTTGACGAAGCTGTAGTCGACCTTGAACAACTGCGCGGTGGCCGCCACCACTGCGACGGCAGCCTTCAGCCCCTCGACGTCACCCTTGATTCCGGTCATCGAATGACTGATTCCGGTCGTCGTGAGACTGATGCCGGTCAGGGCCTTCTTGATTCCCTCCGTTTCCTTGCGTACGAAGTAGAGGTCTTTGTCCACGTCAAAGCCCATGCGAACTCCTTGAGTCCTGGTTGCGTCGACGTCGGGCGGCGTCATAGCCTCCCGACATGGCTGGCGGAGAGCTGCGTCCACCGGGAAAGGGCTCGAACCCCCGCAAAGGGGTTCTCGCTGCCTCCATGGCCACCCGGATCAGCAGGACGAAACGGCATCCGGCCCGAGTCGTCCTCGCCCTCCCCGGCGCACACCGCCATCCGTTCGAGACCGGCGTCATCGCCGATATGGCCCGCAGAGCCGCCACGCTGGGCGGATTCCTGGCTCCGGGGACGGGTGTGGACGTCTGGTTGTACACCTCACGGGCGCACCGCCTTCCGGAGCTCCGCCTGCCCCAGGCCGCGGGGTGGATCGCCGACTGGGCGGTGCTCCCACGCGAGCCGCTGCTCTCCCGGGACGCCGCGCCGGGCAATCTCCTGGCCCGGCACGCGGAGCGCTACGAACTCTTCGGCCCCGAGGACGCAGCCGCGGCGATCCGGGAGATCTCGCGCAGTCTCGGCACGGACGACGGCCCGGCCCTCGTGCTGTTCTTCGTGTGGGGATTCCACTCGGAGGGTCCCGGCTTGGCCGATCAGCTCGAAGCGGCATCCGGTGGGAACGTCTTCTGGCAGTTCGTCGGCGACACCGGCATGGGGTCGTCCGTCCTCGACCGTCTGGACACGCTGCGGGCCGAAGCACCGCACATCTCCAACCTGGACCTGTACCAGGGATGGGACTCGATCCAGGAGACGCCCGAGTACCTCTTCTTCCGCGGCGTACTGAAGCCGTTCGTCCGCTGGCGGAAGGCCCGTCCCCGGACGATGAACTGAGCGTGTGGCAGGGCCCGCCGGAGACAGGGCGACCGCGCGACCACGCGCCACCGCGGACCACGCCGGCCTCACGCCGTCTCGTACGTACCGCTGACGCGGATGAAGCTCCCGCTCGAGAACGCCGTGCCGAACACGCCGCCGCTGCCGACCTGGTTGAGGTTGGACGCGCTCGTCGAGCCCGGCGCCCACACGGTGAAACCGGTGGCTCCCGACGTGGCGGCGAGCTGGCCGCTGACGAATGCGCGGCCCGCGGAGTTGGAGGCGTTGCCGGCGAACTGGACGAGGGTGCCGGTGGCGCCGGCGGTGACGGGGAGGCCGAAGGTGTAGGCGCCGCTGCCGTTCGTCGTGGTGGAGCCGAAGGTGAGGTACAGCTGGAAGTGGCAGGTCCTGCCGACGAGGGCGTAGCGGCCGGCGATCGTGCCGTCGCCGATCGCGGGGTTGGTGGTCGCGGCCGTCCAGGTGGGGGTGTAGGCGTTCCAGACGCCGAGCCCGGCCCAGGCGGTGCCGGTGTGGTGGGTGAAGCAGCCGGGAGCGGTCAGCCAGACGAGCATGCCCGCGGCCGGTGCGGTGATCTTTGCGTCCCGCGTCGCCGCGTCGGGGAAGCGCAGGACGGTACGGCCGTCCGCCGCCTCGGCGAGGGCCTTCACGTGGGCCGGCAGGTCGGCGTTGTCGGTGGACTGCGGATACGGGAGCGCGCTGAGCGCCGTGTAACTGGTCACGGATGGATCGGCCCCTCAGGCGAAGAAACGGATCAACTGCGCGGGCGTGGGGTTCCCGGGAACCGGCGACGGCTCCTCGTCCCCGCCCGGACCGGCCCCGCCCCCGGGGCGCGGGACGGGCTGGGGGTACTCCAGCGCCTCCGCGTCCTCGTCGCGGTTCACGGTGGCGAACATCCAGTTGGCCTCGGCGAGGTGGTCGACCACGTTGGCGAGCAGGTGGTCGCCCACCGACCAGTCGGCGGCCTCACCGTGGACGCGGCGCAGGGTCGCGCTGTCGCGTGGCAGGTGCCGGACCAGCACCGCGAGCCGGCGGGAGGACAGCCGGCCGCGGTGCCAGTCCAGCAGGTCCACGCCGTAGTGGCGGAGCAGGTCCGCCTCGAGCGCCTCGGCGTGTTCGTCGACGAACCCGCCGAGGCTCAGCCTTCCCCCAGGCCGAGCCCGGTCTCCTTGCCGTAGGCCTCCAGGATGGCCGCGATGTCCTGCATCGTGACCTCGTGGCGGTCGAAGCGGTCGAACTGCCGCTCGCCCAGCAGCAGCTGGAGCAGCCCGTCCACGTCGTTGTCGTCCAGGGCCCGCAGCTCGCGGGCCGTGGAGCGGGTGAGCTCGGTGGGGAGCTCGAAGGTGTCACCGTCGACGGTGAAGGTCCAGGAACGGCCGAGCGCCTCCAGGCGCTGGGCACGGGCGGCGCTGACGTCGAAACCGGCCATGCTGCATCCCCCTCTGAGATGGGTGGGTGGTGTACCGGGACTGTGCGGAAAGGGCCCGGGGCCGGTGGCGCGGCGCCACCGGCTCCGGCGGTCGGACGGGGTGTCTACGCGTAGGAGGCGTCCTTCATGAGGATCGTGGCCAGCGGCTTGACGTCGTCCACGGCGAGCGCGGTGAAGGTGACGCCGAGCTTGACCGAGGAGGTGCGGTTGAGCGTGATCTCCTCGGTCTCGGTGACCTGGCCGCGCGGGATCACGAAGCGGTAGGTGACGTTGGCGCCGTCGGTGAACTCGATGCCCATCGCCTTCTCGTTGAACTTCGGCGCGCCGGCCAGGTCGTACTTCCACTCCGTACCGGAGGCGGCCACGGCGTCGCCGCCCATGAAGAAGGGCAGGGTGTCCTCGTTGAGCTGCAGCAGCTGGAACTTCACGCTCAGGTCGCGGTCGGAGTAGATGAACCGCGCCGGGCTGACGGACTGCCAGGTCTCGACCGGGTCGAGCTTGTCCTTCTTGTTGAACTTGATGCCGTCGGGCGAGGTGTAGCCGAGGTCCTTCCAGGCGGCCGCCCAGGCGACGACGGTGTCGGCCGGGGCGGCGGTGCCGACGGGGGCGACGAGGATGCGGCCGGTGCCGGCGACGCGGATCTCGGAAGAGTTGTTGCCTGCCATGCTGGACTCCTTGTCGGGGATGCGGACATGACGAAGGCCCCGCCGGACGGCAGGGCCTGATCAGGGGTGGACGTCGGACGCTCAGGCGGGCCGGATGTACAGCCGCGTCGTGGAGTAGTAGCGGTTCGCGGCGGCCCGGTTCCAGTCGGGCAGCCAGCGCGGGCCGTCGGCCTCGACGACGTCGGTGACGACGGCCGTCCCGTAGGTCGTCGCCCGCAGCGCCTGCACGGCGGACCGGGCGGACAGGGCCAGGGTGTGGGCGGCCGTCTTGGTCGGGCCGTAGACCTCCAGGTCGACCAGCGGCTGGTCCAGGTGCGCGTCGTCGATCCAGGCCCCTCCCGCACGGGAGACCAGCACGACCGGCTGGGTGCCGTCGAAGCCGGCGGGCGCGGCGTTGTCGACGGTCGCTCCGGTCAGTTCGGGGCGGGCCTTCAGGAAGTCGACGACCAGCTTCTCCACATCGGGGAAGACGGGTGGACTGGGCAAGGGTTTCTGCTCCCTTCGGACGGTGGCGGCGGCTTCGCGGTGCGAGCGGTGGGCCGCCGTCCAGCACGAAGCGGCGGTCCGTCACCCGGTCCCGGGCACAGCTCCGCCGCTGCATCCATCGTGACTGATTGCGCTCGCGCTCGCAACTTGAATCGCCTCCGCAATGGCTGGATCCGTGGCCCGAAGCGTGCCTCCCGAGGATTGGCGGCACCCGAAAGTGGTGAACACGTGTGTGAAGGACGTCTGGGTCCGGCGACGCTCGACCGCCGCTCGGCACCAGGGGGCAACGGGGAGGGAGTGCCGTGCCAGGCACGGAGGACATGCACGAACCGGTGGAGCACCGGGCGCGGGAGCGCACGCAGGAACACGCACAGGAACAGGCCCGGCCGGCCGCTCCGCCGGCCGCCCGGACGCTGACGGAGGAGGAGGCCCGAGGGCTCATCGAGGAGATCGTCCAGGCGTGCCTGCCCGAGGGTCTCGTGGCGGTCACCCGCTCCCACCTGGAGGAAATCACTCTCCGCGCCTACACCCACGGCTGGCAGGACGCGATGGGCCAGTACGAGGAGGAAGCGGAGACGGAGCGGGAGGACGGCGTCGCCCGTCCCCGGCCGGGGGAATTTCCGCGACTCGTGAGCCCGGCGCCCGACACGGCGTCCGCCCCGCCGGGACCGGCGCCGGCCCCCCGGCCGCGGCGCCCGCGCCGCCCGCCCCGGGGTCTGCCGGGGGCGGGCATGACCTGACGCCGGCCGGTCCCCGGACATGACGCAGCCCCGCGTACCTCCTCGGGTACGCGGGGCGATGCAGGGAGTTGTCGTGACGTCAGGCGCGACGCGTGGGCGCTTTCCGGCCACGCGCCACCCGTTCGGCGGCGAACACGTCCTCCAGCCGGTACAGGCTCGCCCGGCCGCTGCGGCCGGCCGCGGCCAGGTGCCCGAGCTGCACCCACTTGCGGACCGTGGCCGGGACGACCCCCGTCTCCCGCGCGGCGGACTCGCCGTTGATCAGCGTCGGGCCGGGGTACCGCGCGCTGTTCACACGGCCTCCCGGTCGACCAGGCCGGCGATCGCCGCGGGATCCAGGGGAAGTTGCCCCCATGCGGTCTCGGCCCAGGTGTGACGGTGCGCGGGGTCGTCCGCGCAGCCGCAGTCCTCGTCGGTGCAGCGGCACCCGGGGTTCACGCAGAGCACCGCCCTCCGGGCGGGCAGGGCTCGCAACGAGACCGAGTCGCACCAGGGGCAGCGTCCGTCCACCCGGACCAGGACCTCGGTCTCCCCCAGCACCGAACCGCAGCGGCGGGCCATGCGGCGGCATTCGTCGAGGACGTGCGCGGCCAGGACGGGATGCTCGGCGACCCGGTCGAGCAGGCCGGCGATCCGGCCCAGCCGCTCGGGGACGGGGGCGCGGCGGGCACGGCCGAGGCCGAGCTTGTCCCGGACGGCCTCCTCCAGTTCGACGACGCCGTCGGTGATGTCCCGCAGGGCGTCGGACACATGGAGTCGCAGCGGTGCGGCGCCCCCGCCGAGCACCCACTCGCGGTCGGTCCGGTCCTCCCGGTCGCGTTCCGCGAGCGACCGCAGCGCCTGCGGTGTGAGGGGGTCCCTGGACGCGGCCGAGGAGCCGGGACTTCCGGGAACGAGTTCGCGGACGAGCTCGGGGAACTGGCGCCGGAGGATGTCGAGCCACCGGACGGCCCGGGCGGTGTGCTCGGTGGCGAGGTTGCAGGTCACTTGACGATTCCTTTCGTTGCGGACGGCGGTCCCGGGACTCACGCGGACAGGCCGGACGCCGGCGCCGGCGCGATCACCCGGCCGTTGCGCCACAGGCGGCCCGCGCAGACGCCGTCGAACCAGCTGTGCTCGGGGTCGACGACCTCCTCGCACACCGCGCGGATCGGGCACCGGCCGCAGGCCAGCAGCGCCGGCAGCGCCTCCCGGGCGTGCCGGGCGAAGACCACGGAGGGCGGTAGACCGGCACGCCCGGGAGGCGCTGCCGGCGC
>NZ_JARAVK010000243.1:0-13513 GCF_033792765.1 Streptomyces sp. PA03-6a
CAACCTTCGGCCGGGGGTGCCCCCACCCCGCGGCGCTCCCCCAGCTGGCGCTGGCAGGTGCCCCCAGGCACGGCACTCCCCCAGCCTTCGGCCCGGGGGAGTTGTCGAATCGTCCGAGTAGCCCACTACGAGGACGAATCTCCGCCGTGCGATGCACCGCACCTGGGGGCACCTCCCAGCGGAGCTGGGGGAGCTGACGACACGGCCCTGGCCGCGTCGTCGGCCGCTCCTCAGCCGGTGAGCGCCGCGGCCCAGTCGCGGAACCGCTGCGGGGGCTGCAGCCCGGCGATCCCGTGGCGTCGGGAGACCCAGGCGGGTGTGGCGTGGACGCCGTACCGCCAGGCGAGCAACTCCGAGGCGGCCAGTGCGTCGGTCATCGCCGCGGAACCCCAAGCCTCGCGCAGCCCCTTCGCGTCGCCCCCGGCCTCCTCGGTGAGGGAGACCAGCAGCTCCCGGGACCCGATGTCGAGGCCGTCGGCGAAGTTGGCCGT
Source organism: Streptomyces sp. PA03-6a (assembly GCF_033792765.1). Classification (NCBI taxonomy): domain Bacteria; kingdom Bacillati; phylum Actinomycetota; class Actinomycetes; order Kitasatosporales; family Streptomycetaceae; genus Streptomyces; species Streptomyces sp. PA03-6a. The sequence continues at coordinate 492 of NZ_JARAVK010000243.1, forward strand.
GAACACCGCGGCGGCGAAGCGGCCGGCGGCCTCGGGGTCGCTCGCGGCGAGCCATTCGTGGGCCTCCAGTGCGGGGCGCGAGTGGGTGACGCGGTCCGTCCGGCGCAGGGGCAGGCCCGCCGCCTCGGCCTCGTGGGCGAGGAGCGCGTACGCGGGGTCCGTGCGCCGGCCGAGAGGGCTGCCGCCCGGCCCCGTCCAGGGGTGGATCCGCAGCGCGTGCCCGACCACGCGGATGCCGTGCTCGCGGAGGATCCGGGTGCGGTCCTGGGCCACGTAGCAGTAGGGGCAGATGAAGTCGAACCAGTGCTCGGCGGTCGCCGTGTGCGGCGGCGAGCAGGTCCCGGGGGCGGAGGTGACGATCATCTGGTGCTCCTCACGGGTTCGCGAGATTCGTTACCACTGATATCTGTAACGCAACTCACTTCCGAGGTTCTTCCCGCCCCCGGGCCTCGAACGTTTCCGGGGGCTCAGGAGGCGACGAGTGCGCGCAGGGCCGACGCGACGAGTCCCGGGTCCTCCTCCGCCATGAAGTGGCCGCAGCCGACGGTGGTGTGCGTCAGGTCGGGGGCCCAGGCCTGCCAGAGGGCGCGGGCGTCGTAGCCGAGGGCGGCGCCCCAGTCCTGCTGGAGGACCGCGACCGGCATCCGGAGCCGCCGGCCCGCGGCCCGGTCGGCGCGGTCGTGGTCGGCGTCGACGGTCGCCGAGGCGCGGTAGTCGGCCACGATCGAGGGGACGGCCGCGCGGCACGCGTCGAGGTAGGCGGCGCGCACGGCGGGCGGGAAGGTCTCCGGGGAACGGTTCCACGCGTCGAGGAAGTGCCCGAAGAAGGCGTCCGGGGCGGCGGCGATCATCTGCTCGGGCAGGCCCGGGGGCTGGGCCATCAGGTACAGGTGGAAGCCCACGGCGGCGTCGGCGCCGCGCAGGACGTCCCACATGTCCAGGGTGGGCAGCACGTCGAGTACGGCCAGCCGGCTGACCGCGTCGGGATGGTCGAGCCCGGCGCGGAAGGCGACCAGGGCACCGCGGTCGTGGCCGGCGAGCGCGAAACGGTCGTGACCGAGCGCGCGGGCCAGCGCGACGACGTCCGCGGCCATGGTGCGCTTGGCGTACGTGGCGGGTCCCGCGGGGGCCGGTTTGTCGCTGGCACCGTAACCACGCAGGTCGGGGCAGATCACGGTGTGGTCGGCGGCCAGGTCGGCGGCGACGTGGCGCCACATGAGGTGGGTCTGCGGGAAGCCGTGCAGGAGGACGACGGGGCTGCCCGAGCCGCCGACGGCGACGTTGAGGGCGACGCCGTCGGCGACGGGGACGCGGTGGTAGGCGAAGCCGGGGACGACCGGTGTCATGGTGCGCTGCTCTCGTTCGGTGGTGGGGGAGTGACGTGCCCGCCGGCGGCGGACGCCCCAAGGCTCCCGCCCGCGAATCAGCATCCGGTCAGCGCGTACGGTGGCAGCGGGGAGGACGGCCGGAGAGGTGGGCAGGGTGCGGGTCGCTTTCGGTGTGCTCGGGCCGGTCGTCGCCTGGGACGGCGACGGTCGCGCACTGGCGCTCAAGGGCCCCCGGCACCGGGAGGTGCTGGCGCGGCTGGTGGTGGCGCGCCGTCGTGTCGTACCGGTGACCCGCCTGGTGGCGGACCTGTGGGACGAACCCCCGGCCGGCGCCGTCGGGGCCGTGCAGACCTTCGTCGGGGCGCTGCGCCGCGAGCTGGAACCGGAGCGGCCGCCCCGCGCCCCCGCCCGGCTGCTGGTCACCGCGGGCACCGGGTACGCGCTGCGGGCGGACCCGGACGCCGTGGACGCCTGGCGGTTCGAGGCCGCCGTCGACGCCGCGGCGGCACTACCGCCCGCAGCGGCGCTGACGCGGCTCGAGGAGGCGCTGGAGCTGTGGCGCGGTCCCTCGTACGGCGAGTACACCGACCGGGAGTGGGCCCGCGGCGAGCGTTCCCGCCTCGCCGAACTGCGGCTGCGGGCGGTGGAACGGCGGGCGGAGGCCCGGCTGGAGCTGAGCCTTGCCGCCGAGGCGGTGCCCGACCTGGACGCGCACCTGATCGCGCATCCGTGGCGGGAGGACGCTTGGCGGCTGCTGGCGCTCGCGCTGTACCGGTCGGGCCGTCAGGGGGACGCGCTCGCCGTGCTGCGCCGGGCCCGCGCGATGCTGGCCCGGGGACTGGGGCTCGACCCGGGAGCGGCGCTGCGCCGCCTGGAGGCGGACATGCTCGCCCAGGACCCGCGCCTGGACCCGCCGGCGCCCGCGCCCGCCGGCCCGGACGACGCGGCCGCCGACCCCGGCGACGCGGCCGCCCGGGTGTGGGCCCGGGCGGCCGAGGCGTACGACCGCACGGTCGCCGCCGGGGCCCGCGCACGGCTGGAGTCGACGGTCGGCCTCCTCCGCAATCTCGCGCTGACCGGGGGCGGCGGCCTGGAGGCCACCCGGGAGCACCGCCTGGCGGCCGTCGCCGCGGCGGAGGAGTCCGGCGACCCGGAGCTGACCGCCCGGGTGATCGGTGCCTACGACGTCCCCGCGATCTGGACCCGCAGTGACGATCCGGAGCAGGCCCGCCGTATCGTCGCCGCCGCCGAGCGCACCCTGGCCGCCCTGCCCGCCGACGCCGCGCACGAGACCGCACGCTGCCGCCTGCTGGCCACGATCGCGGTGGAGACGCGCGGCATCCGCTCCGCCCGCGGACCGCTGGCGGCCCGGCAGGCCGAGGAGACGGCCCGCCGGCTCGACGACCCGGCGCTCCTCGCCTTCGCGCTCAACGGGGTGTTCATGCAGACCTGTGCCCGGGCGGGCCTCGCGCCGAGGCGGGACGCGATCGGCGCCGAACTGGTGGCGCTGGCCCGGCGGCACGGGCTGACGACGTACGAGGTGCTCGGTCACCTGATCCGCGTACAGGCCCGCAGCGCGCTCGCCGACCTCCCCGCGGCCGACGTGCACGCCGCCGCGGTCGACGTCCTGGCCGAACGCCACGAACTGCCCCTGGCGGGCGTGTTCACGCAGTGGTACCGGGCCCTGCGCACGGCCGCCTCCGAGGGCGGGCCGCGGGCCGGGGCCGCCTACCGGGCCGCCGCCGTACGACTGGAGGGCGCCGGGATGCCGGGTGTCGAACGGGGTCTGCTGCCGCTCGCGCTGCTCTGCCTCGACCTGGCCGACGGCAGCGTCCCGGCGGCGCGGATCGCCGAGCGTGTCGACCCCGCGGCGCAGTGGGGGCCGTACCGGCCGTGGGCCGAGCCCTTCGTCCTGCTGCGCGCCGGCCGCCGCTCCGAGGCCCTGACGGCCCTGCGGGCCCTGCCCGAGCCACCCCCCGACCTGATGTACGAGGTCCTGTGCTGCGTGCAGTCCGTGCTCGCCGTCGAGCTCGGCGACCGCGACGCCCTGGAGGTGCTCCACGCCCGCCTGCTCCCCGCCGCCGGGGAACTCGCGGGCGCGGGCAGCGGTCTGCTCACCGCGGGCCCGGTGGACCGGTACCTGGCCGCCGTCACCGCGGCGCTCGCCCCGTAGACCCGACGTGCCCGCACCGCCCCGAAAGAGGAAGGGCCGGCACCCCGTGAGGTGCCGGCCCCTTACATCCCCTGTGGGTCAGATGGGGAGGATGTTCTCGGCCTGCGGGCCCTTCTGGCCCTGCGTGACGTCGAAGCTCACCTTCTGGCCCTCCTGGAGCTCACGGAAGCCCTGGGTGGCGATGTTGGAGTAGTGAGCGAAGACGTCGGCGCCGCCGCCGTCCTGCTCGATGAAGCCGAAGCCCTTTTCCGAGTTGAACCACTTCACGGTGCCGGTCGCCATGGGAATCTCCTTCGGGAGCAGTACATGAAGCCCGCACTTTGCGGACTTCCGTCGCCGCAATGACCCCTCCGGGACAACCGGAAAACAAAAAATGCACCTGTCGGTCACATCCCGGCAGGTGCACGTAAAGTTCATGGGTACCAAAACTGCAACGCGATCAACCTAGCACAGGCGCCGTCGGACGACCACGGGGCCGGGTCCGCCACCGGTCGTGGCGGACCCGGCCCCGTGGGTGTCCGGTCAGTAGGTGAACCGCTGGAGGCCGTTGGCCCAGGGGTTCACCAGGAAGACGGTACGCGTGGCGGGGTCGAGGAACAGGCCGCGCCGGCTGGTGAAGTCGAAGTTGGACGTGCTCAGCGTGGAGTTGACGAGGTTGGCGACGGGGTGCCGGGCGAGCACCTTCCCGGTGTCGGGGTCGAGGACGGTGATCTCGCTGAGGGCGTTGTTGTCGCCGGTGGTGGCCTCCTCGTACAGGTGGGCGACGAGGGCGACGTGGTGCCGGGTGTCGAGCACCGGCCACATGACGCCCCGGGTGCCCAGGTCGGCCGGCGCGGAGGTGGCCAGGGACTTCTGGTCGGCCGAACGCCAGGTGCCGGTCGGGAACTCGCCCGTGGTGTAGCTGGGGGTCGCGGGTCCCGCGGCGACGTACACCCGGTCGCCCTTGCCGTCGGGCAGGAGCCCGGCGGTGCAGGCCGGCATGGTGGTCAGCGGCGACACCTTGCGGGTGCCGGGGTCGACCGACACGGCCCAGTAGGGGACGCGCCCGGACAGGCAGGGCCCCATGGTGCCGGTGGTGGCCACGAAGAACGTGCCGGTCGACGCGTCGACGGAGACGTTGCCGAAGGCCCGCCCCGGGTTGTCCGCGTTGAGCGGGATCGGCGCGGAGACCTTGCCGGTGGCCATGTCGACGGTCCACAGCGAGGCCACGCCCGAGACCCCGTCGAAGGTCGTCACCCCCGCCCGGTGCCGGGCCGGGTCGACGGCTCCGCCCTGGAAGTACACCGACGTCGAGCCGGTGCCCGGGTCGAGGGCGCTGAGCTTCACGCGCGCACCGGTCTTCGTGTCGCGCAGGTCGACCTCGGGGAGCACACCGCCGTCGAACGGCCGGTGGCCGATCAGGGTGTGTCCCGTGCCGGGGTCGGCCCCCAGGACCTCCTGCATCATCGAGGTGCCGGTCTCGCGGGACACCGTGGTGCCGAGGGTTCCCTCGGAGAGCGAGTACGCGGTGGTGGCCGAGCCCTCCAGGTGGATCCAGCCGTCGTCGCCCTCGGCGAAGTCATCGGTGGCGAGCAGCGCCGTGCCCCCGCTGACCTCGATGTTCTCCAGGGTGCCGGAGACCGTGTCGCCGTCGAGGTACTGCACGAACGACGTGGGCGAGGCCTGCCCGACGGGCTTGCCCGCCCGCGTGGGCAGGACCCGGACCGGGTACTGCAGTCCGGTCGGCAGGCCGAGGGCCTTGAGGTCGAGCACCGTCCGGCCCTTCACCGACGGCAGGGCCCGGAAGAGGGTGGAGGCGTGGTCGACGCCGTTGTCGTCGCGGCCGCTGCCGTTCTGGTTGGTGGCGGTGTTGAGCGCCCCGTACAGGGTCGGTGCCGGGGTGAGGAACTCGATGGCCGCGCCGTCGGCGTGCGGAGCCGAGGAGGCGTCCCAGGAGACCGTCAACCGCGGCTCCGCCCGGGTCAGTTCGACGGCGTGCGCCGTGGCGGACTTCCCCTGCCCCAGCAGCGGTGCCTGCGGCCGCTGGTCGGCGCCGGGTCCGACGCGCAGCGCGCGGAAGTCCCCGAAGACCTGGCCGTCGTAGAGCGTGACGCCGATGCCGTAGAGCCCGGCGCCACCCGGCGCGAAGGCGGAGGCGGGGATGGTCACCGTGCCCTTGGTGCCGGTGAGCGGGGTGCGCCACTGGGCACGCCACTTGTCGCTGGTGGTGAAGGGCGTCCAGTGGCCGACCGAGGAGAGCACCAGCTCGGGGGCGGTCGCGTCCCGCAGGCCGGTGAGGTCGTAGTGCACGGTGACGGACTTGCCCAGCGGGGACGAGCCGGGCGCGGTCGGGGCCTTCGGCTGCACATAGGTGCCGTCGGCCGCGCCGAAGGTGAGCCGCTGACCGGTCGAGGCCACCACCTTGCGGCCGTCGAGGGCCTCGAACGTGACCTGCACGGTGCGCGCCTCGCCGGAGGCGAGGGGCAGGCCGGCGGCGGCCAGCAGTTCGCGCGGCAGGACGCGCAGGCTCGGGCCGGCGGACGGGATCGTGCCGTGCTCGCCGACGCGCAGACGGTACGTCAGCTTCCGGTGCCCGCCGGTGAGGTCGAGACCGAAGGTGATGGGCGAGACCGCGTTCTGCCCGGACGGGTTGCCCCAGGCGTCGGCGGGGCCCGCCAGGTCGATCGCGGAGGGATCGGTGGCCTCGACGAAGGCGGTGGTCGGGCTCACCGACAGCAGCTGGCGCTCGGCGACGGACAGCCGTACCGCGGCCGGGGTGAGGGAATGGCGCTTGGCGAGCACCTTCTCCACCGCCGCGGTCACGTCCAGTTGCGGGCCCATGCGCAGTTCCCGGTCGGCCTGCGGGGGCTGGGCGATCGGGCGGCCGGTGTCCACCAGCAGCTTCCGGACCTCTCGCGGGCTGAGCTTCTGCCCGGTCGCCTCGGCGGCCGCCAGCACGTTGGCCGCCGCGGCGGCGATCATCGGGGCCGAGGCCGAGGTGCCGCCGTTGAGCACCACGCCAGGACCGTCCGGCGTGTGGATCAGCGAGGGCAGGTTGTCACCGGGCGCCGCCAGGTCGATCCGGGTGCCGAACCCCGAGGAGTAGCCGGCGGAGCCGTTGTAGCGGGTGGTCGGGTAGACGGCGGTGCGGACGTCGTCCGAGCTCAGGGTGTCGTCGACGGTGGTGCCGCCGGCGGCGATCACCCCGGTGTCACGGACCAGGGTGGGGGTGGTGGTGGGGGCGACGTCGTCGATCGACGTCTGTGCGCGGCTGCTCGACGTCACGTCGGTCGGGGTGCTGCCGCCGTCGGGGCCGACCGACACCGGCAGGCCCAGGCGGGTGCCGTCGTTGGACGACACGACCACGACGATCCCCGAGTCCACGATGGCGCGCAGGGTGTCCCTGATCTCCGGGTCGTCCTCCAGCCACCGCGAGGGGAAGCCGATCGAGCCGTCCGTGCCGAAGCCGAGGCTCGCGGTGATGACGTCCGGCCGGGGCTTCTGGGCGGCCGCCGCCCGCAGCGCGGCCGCGATCCCGGTGGCCGAGGGCTCCTCGGGGATCACGAGCCGGTACTGCGCGCCCGGTGCGATGCCCAGCAGGTCGGTGGCGCCGCTGCCGGTGGCCTCCGGGCGCTGCCGGTCGTGCGGCAGCGGGGCCATCATCGAGAAGTCGAGCAGCACTTCGGCGAGGTTGGGGTCCTGGCCCTCGATGGCGCCGGCCGGGTCGAGGCGGCCCTTGTTGTCGCTGGTGTAGGTCGGTATGAGCGGCAGGGAGGGGAAGTCGAGGTAGCGCTTGCCGTCGCGGAGCACCGTGGTGGGACCGTTGAGGCGCACGTACTCGTCGCCCGCGTCGGCCATGCCCTGGTCGGTGAGGTCGCCCAGCGACACGTTGGTGATGACCTGGCCCTGACCGGGCAGCGCCCGGAGGTACGTCGCGGTGTCCCGGAAGGCACCGACCGCGTTGACGCCGCCCGCGTTGAGGTAGGACTGGAAGGACGTGGTCAGGCCCTCGTTGGTGGGCAGGTCCTCGGCGGCGGAGGGGGCGGCGGTGCGGGCCGCGCTCCGGTCGCCGATGCCGTCGACGGCCTCGCGGACCGCCTTCGGGAGCGGGACGGCGCCGGAGTTCATGGTCCGGGGGCGCACCGCGGAGCCGGCGCCGGTGGCGCCGCCCACGCTGTACGGCGTGAGCGCGGCGGCGTCGGCCCGGCGCTGGAGGATCTCGGCGGACGGCGTCAGGGAGCCGCCGAACGCGCTGCGGCCCTTCGTTCCCGCCACGGGGAAGGCCCGGGTGGTGCCGTCCTTGCGGGTCAGGGTGCCTGACCCGTCGTCGGACCAGTGCAGCACCGAGCCGTCGTCGAGGGTGAGGGTGTGTGCCGCGGGGGCCGCGTGGGCCGCGGCCCGGGACGCCGGGGCGTCCGGATCCGCGGCGTGGGCGACGGAAGGCGCGGCGATCGTGGACAACAGGGCGGCGAGCGCCGTCAAACGCGCTCGTCTGAAGCGGTGGGACATGCAACGCCCTTCGGTGATCGGGTGAGGAACGTGCAGAGGGCCGGCGGGTCTTCGGGACGGGCGGACGGAGCTCACCTTGACGCTGCCACGTCACACCGGACAAGCTCCCGCAGCTGCGGGTTTGTGCAGTTGCCCACATGCGCGGGGTGCGGCACGGCCCGGCGGGAGGGTCATGCGCCGTCCCGCTCCGCGACGCGGACCAGGTGCACCGCCGCGCTGGCCCAGTCGCCCGGCGGCAGGTCGAGCACGAGCCCGTACCCGCCGAGCACGGCCGCGTGGTGCACGGTCCCCGTCCGCGTGTCGCGGTAGCGGGCCCCGGCGGTGAGGCCGCCCAGCCGCACCGGTCCCCGCGGGCCGCCGTGCCGCCGGACGCGCTGCCAGGCGAGCACCAGCGCCTCGCTCCCGTCGTGCGCGGCGTACTCCACGACGGTGGGGCCGTCGTCCCCGGGACCGCGCAGCCGGTGCAGCGCTCCGTGCTGGACGAGGTGACGGACCCTCTTGTACTCGGCCACCAGCTCCGCCCCGGCGGCCAGTTCCTCCTCGGACCAGCGGGTGAGGTCACCGCCGATGCCGAGCAGCCCGGCCATCGCGACGTGGAAGCGGAAGCGCAGCGGCACCGTGCGGTGCGTGAGCTGGTTCGGGACGTCGGTCACCCAGGCGGCCATGGTGCGCGCGGGGTAGACCTGGCCGTAGCCGTGCTGGATCGCCACGCGGTCGGCGGCGTCGGTGTTGTCGGAGGGCCACGCCTGGTCGGTGCGGGAGAGGATGCCGAGGTCCACCCGGCCCCCGCCGCCGCTGCAGGACTCGATCCGCAACTGCGGGTGGTCGGCGCGCAGCCGGTCGATCACCGCGTAGAGGTGGTGCACGTACCGCGTCCACAGCCGGTCCGCGCCGTCGTCCCGGCCGGGCCAGCCGGCCTCGCTGAAGGCGCGGTTCATGTCCCACTTGAGGAAGTCGACGCCGTTCTCCGCGACGAGCCGGGTGAGCCAGCCGTACGCCCAGTCGGCGACGTCCTGCCGTGCGAAGTTGAGGACCAGCTGGTTGCGCAGCTCGGTCCGGTTCCGGTGCGGGACGTGCAGCACCCAGTCGGGGTGCTCGCGGTACAGGTCGCTGTCCGGGTTGACCATCTCCGGCTCCACCCACAGGCCGAAGCGCATCCCGAGCCGGTGCACCTGGTCGGCGAGGGGGGCCAGCCCGGAGGGGAAGCGGTCGGCGGCCGGGGTCCAGTCGCCGAGGCCCGCGCGGTCGTCGCGCCGTGCCCCGAACCACCCGTCGTCGACGACGTACAGCTCCACGCCGAGCGCCGCGGCCCGGGCGGCGAGCGCCGCCTGGCCGGGCTCGTCGACGTCGAAGCCGGTGGCCTCCCAGGAGTTGTAGAGCACCGGAGCCGTCTCCTGCGGGTGCGGCAGGACGTGGGCCAGGGTGTACGCGTGCCAGGCCCGGCTGGCCGCGCCGAAGCCCCCGCCGGTGTACAGGCCCGCGAAGGTGGGGGTGGTGTACTCCTCGCCCGGGGCCAGCGGCACGCTCGTACCGTCGTGTCCCGCACCCCCCGTGAAGCCGGCGCGCCCGTCGGGGGTGCGCTGCGCGGTGACGCGCCAACTGCCGCTCCAGGCCAGGGCGGCGCTCCACACCCGGCCGTGGGTCTCGCCGGCGTCACCCGCGTCGACCATCACCCACGGGTTGGCGTGGTGGCTGGTGATGCCGCGGCGGCTGGTCAGCACGGTCTCGCCGTACGGCAGCCGGTCCCGGCGCAGTTGGCTCTCCGCGGACCACTGGCCGGTGACGTGGCTGAGCCGGTAGTCGGGCAGCGGCGGCAGGCTCCAGGCGGCGGAGTCGGCGCGGAGCACCGTGAGGTCGTGCTCGCCCGCGTTGCGCAGGACGGTGCGCCGCTCGATGACGTCGCTGTCGTCGTGGAGACGGTAGTGGAGGGTGACCTCCAGCGGGTGGACGCGGTCGCGGAACCGCAGCGCCAACTCGTGCACGCCGGGTGCGGGTTCCCGCACGTCATGCCCTGCCGGCTGCCACTCGAAGCCCCGGGTCCCGTCGGGGAGGCGGACCTGGAGGGACGGTACCCCGAAGCGGGCCCCGCCGTCGACGGGGAGTTCCTCGCCCACCGGTGAACGGCCCTCGAAGCTGCTCGCGTCCGGTCCCGGCGGGACGGCGAGTCCGGCCGCCTCCTGCAGGGTCAGCCGCGGGCCCCAGGCGACGTGGCAGGGCGCACCGGTCGCGTCGATGCGCAGTGCGTACGACGTGCGCGGGGTGCTCAGCAGCCAGATCCCGGTGTCCGGGGCATGGGAGATCACGGGCATGGGTCCTCACGTTCGGGTCGCGCCAGGAGACAGGCGGCAGCCAATCCTTACCTTGGATCACATGTCAACATCCACTCGGATCCGGCCTTTTCCAGATGAGGAGCCCTCACATGGGCTACTTCCGAGGAGTCTTGCTTCTTTTATTGACAGCAGAAAAGAACCCACCTAGGTTCCCGGCCATGCCCTCGATCCCTCCGGGGGAGGCGTTCCCGGCCCACACGCCGGCCGCCTCCCAGATCTTCACCACCGTCCTGTGCCACGGTCCGCTCACCCGCACCGAGATCGCCAAGCGTGCCGGGCTGTCAGCGGCCGCGGTCACCAAGGCGGTCCGGCCGCTGATCGAGGCCGGGTACCTGGTCGAGGACGTGGACGAGGAGGCGCGTCCCTCCCTGGGACGGCCGGCCAACCCCGTACGGGTGGACGGCGGCCGGGCGCTGTTCATCGGCCTCAAGATCACCGGCGACGAGATCATCGGTGTGCTCACCGACCTCTGCTGCCGGATCCGCACCTCCCGCCACGTGCCGCTGGCCGCCCCCGACCCCAGGGCCGTCCTGGCGTCGGCGGCGGCACTGGTGCACGAACTGCTGGCGGAGGCCGACGGTTTCGGCGTCCCCGTCAGCGGCCTGGGCATCGCGGTCTCCGGTGACGTGGACCGGGCCGGCGGCCTGGTGCGCTACTCGCCCTTCCTCGACTGGCGCGACGTCCCGCTGGCCGAGCTGGCGGGGATGACCACCGGCCTGCCCGTCACCGTCGACAACGACGTCAGGGCGCTCACCGTCGCCGAGCAGTGGTTCGGCGCCGGGGTGGGCCTGTCCGACTTCGCCGTGGTGACGGTCGGCGCGGGCATCGGCTGCGGTCTCGTCGTGCACGGGCGGGTGGTCTCGGGCGCGTACGGGGTGGCCGGGGAGATCGGGCACCTGTCCATCGACCCGGCGGGACCGCCGTGCCACTGCGGCAACCGCGGGTGCGTGGAGGCGATCGCCGCGGACCCGGCGATCGTGCGCGCGGTCCGCGAGGCGACGGGCACCCCCGTGGCCGACGCCGCCGAGGCACTGCGACTGGCCCACGGCGGCGACCCGGGGGCCAGGGAGGTGTACGCGCGGGCCGGCGAGGCGATCGGCCGGGCCATCGGCTCGGTGGCCAACCTCTTCGGCCCGGAGCGCGTGATCATCTCGGGCGAGGGCCTGGTGGCCCACGACCTGTTCGCCGACCAGATCCTCGAGGCCTTCGCCGCCTCCGCCTTCGGCACCGCCGGGCAGTGCGACCTGCGGACCCGTCCGCTGCCCTTCGAGGAGTGGGCGCGCGGGGCCGCGGCCACCGCGATCCAGTCCTTCATCAGATCAGACACGTACTAGGAGTAGCGATGACGCTGCAGAGCCGCACCGTCCTGACCGCGCCTCAGCCCAGCCGCCGCACCATGGTCGGCGGGCTGTTCGGGCTCGGAGCCGCGGCGCTCGCCGCCCCCCTCCTCACCGCCTGCGGCGGGGGAGCGGCGGCCGACCCCAAGACGGTGACCTTCGGGTCCAACGGGGCCGACGCCACGCCCAAGTCCGCCTACGCGGCGGTGACCAAGGCCTTCACCAAGGACAGCGGTCTGACGGTCAAGACCAACACCGTCGACCACGACAGCTTCCAGAAGGGCATCTCCAGCTACCTGCAGGGCACTCCGGACGACGTCTTCACCTGGTTCGCCGGCTACCGCATGCAGTATTTCGCCAAGAAGGGCCTCGCCACCCCCCTCGACGACGTGTGGGAGAAGATAGGCGGCGGCTTCAGCGAGGCCACCAAGCAGCTCTCCCGGGGCGAGGACGGCAAGTTCTACTTCGTCCCGCTCTACAACTACCCCTGGGGCGTCTTCTACCGGAAGAGCCTCTTCCAGGAGCGCGGCTACACCGTCCCGCGCACTTGGTCCGAGTTCACCGCGCTCGCCAAGCGGATGAAGAAGGACGGCCTCTCCCCGATCGCCTCCGGCTACGGAGGCGGCGACGCCTGGAGCATCCTCGGCGCCTTCGACTACCTCAACCTGCGGGCCAACGGCTACGACTTCCACATGTCCCTGATGCGCGGCGAGGTCTCCTGGACCGACAAGCGCGCCCTCGCCACCCTCGACCTGTGGCGCGAGATCAGCCCGTACTACCAGCAGGGCGCCGGCGGACGTTCGTGGCAGGACGCTGCCCAGTCGCTGCTGGACAAGAAGTCCGGCATGGCGGTCATCGGCCTCTTCCTCGGCCAGCAGGTCACCGACGAGGCGCTCCGCGCCGACATCGACTTCTTCCCCTTCCCCGAGATCGACCCGGCCAACGGGCAGGACGCCGTCGAGGCGCCCACGGACGGCTTCATGCTCAGCCGCCGTCCCAAGAACGAGAAGGGCGCCAAGAAGCTCCTGGAGTTCCTCGGCAGCGCCAAGGCCGAGGGCCTCTACATGGGTGTCGACCCCAGCAACGTTGCCGTCCACGCGCAGGCCGACACCGGCTCCTACAACCCGCTGCAGAAGAAGTCCGCCGAACTCATCGCCTCCGCCAAGCACATCACCCAGTTCGCCGACCGCGACAGCGACCCCGGGTTCATCTCCACGGTCGTCCTGCCCGGACTCACCCAGTGGCTCGGCCACCCCGACGACGGATCGGCCCTGCTGAAGCGCATCGAGTCGCAGCGCTCGCGCTTCTTCACCTCCTGACCGGACCGGGAAGGTTCACCGTGCCCTCCGCGTCCCCCACCGCACCC
>NZ_JARAVK010000244.1:0-13499 GCF_033792765.1 Streptomyces sp. PA03-6a
CGGGTGGGCAGGCCCATGGTCGGGTTGGCGACGCCCCAGGCGGCGCCCTTGCAGATCAGTTCCTTGTAGAGGGCGGCGAGCCGTCCGGTCAGGGCCGCGCTGACCGCGCGGTCGTCGGCGGTGACGTACTGGATCAGGCCTTCCTTGCGGCCCAGCGAGATGCACTGGTTGAAGTACCGCAGTGGGGCGTTGGGGAGCTTGCCGCCGGTCAGGCGGGCCGCGATGGCGTCGGCGGCCTGCCAGGCGGTGGGGATGCCCGAGGCGCACGACATCCGCAGCGGCTTGCCGCCGGGGCCCATCGCCAGGGCGGCGTCGCCGATGGCGTAGACGTCCGGGTGGGAGACCGAGCGCATGGTGCCGTCGACCACGATCCGGCCGGTGCCGGTCGTCTCCAGGGTGGTGGCCCCGGCGAGCGGGTGGACGGCGAAGCCGGTGGTCCACACGGTGACCGCGGCCGGGATGGAGGTGCCGTCGGCGGTGGTGACGTGGTCGGCCGCCACGGCGGTGACGGTGGTGTGCTCGTGCACGGTGATGCCGAGCCGGTCGACGACCTTGCGCAGGTGCCGGGCGCCCTTGGCGGAGAGCCAGTCGCCGAGGCCGCCGTGGGCGGCGAGGGCGACGGCGAGGTCCGGGCGGGCCTCGGCGATCTCGGTCGCGGCCTCCAGGCCGGTGAGGCCGCCGCCGACCACGAGCACGGGCCGTCCGGCGTCCAGGGCGGCCAGGCGCTCGCGCAGCCGCAGTGCCCCGGGGCGGCCGGCGATCTCGTGGGCGTGCTCGGCGGCGCCGGGGACGCCCTGGTCCTTCCAGCCGCTGCCGAGGGCGTAGACGAGGGTGTCGTACGTCAGTTCCCCGGCGCCGTCCGCGCCGTGGACGGCGACGGTCCTGCGGTCGGGGTCGACGCCGGTGACCTTCGCCGCCCTCACTTCGACGCCGGTGCCCGCGAACATCTCGCCGAGGGGCCGGGTGGTGAGGTCCTGGCCGGTCGCGAGCTGGTGCATCCGGACGCGCTCGACGAAGTCGGGCTCCGCGTTGACGAGGGTGATGGCGACGTCCTCGCGGTGCAGCCGCCTGGCGAGGCGCCCGGCGGCGCTGGCTCCGGTGTATCCGGCTCCGAGGACGACGATGCGGTGCTGCATGTCCTGGCTCCTGTCTTCTCTTCAGCGGGTTCGCCCCTTGAACCGGGCGGCCCGCCGTTTCCTGACAGGAACGTGATGTGAAGCACGTCACACCGGGGTCAGAAGGCGTGGAGCAGGGGTTCACCGTGCTCGCCGGCCGCCCATCGGCCGGTCGCGCGCCGGAGCTTGTCGGGGTTGACCTGGTTGCGTACGGCGGCGATGCCCTCGGCGGTGACCTCCAGGCACATGACGCCGACGACCCGGCCGTCGACGACCGCGACGAGGGCGGGGCCGCCGTTGGCGGCCGTCGCGTGGATCTCGGCCGAGCCGCCGACCAGGGCACGCTTGGCCGTGCCGGGCTTGAACAGGCCGCGCAGGAACTTCGCGACGGCGAGCGCGCCTTCGAACGCCTTCGCGCGGGCCGGGACCTTCCCGCCGCCGTCGCCGACCGCGACGACGTCCTGGGTGAGCAGCCGCACGAGCGGTTCGGTCCGGCCGCTGGTGGCGGCCGCCAGGAACTCCTCGGCGACCCGCCGGGTGGCCGCCTCGTCGACCTCGGTACCGGCCCTGCGGGCCTTGCCGTCCGCGATGTGCTTCCTGGCGCGGTGGTGGATCTGCTGGCTGGCGGCCTCGGTGATGTCGAGGATCGCGGCGATCTCGCGGTGCGGGTAGTCGAAGGCCTCCCGCAGCACGTACACCGCGCGCTCGTTGGGGCTGAGGCGCTCCAGCAGGACGAGGACCGCGTACGAGACGGATTCGCGCTGTTCGGCGGTGTCGGCCGGGCCGAGCATCGGGTCACCGGCGAGCAGCGGTTCGGGCAGCCACTGGCCCACGTAGGTCTCGCGCCGGGCCCGGGCCGAGGTCAGCTGGTTGAGGCACAGGTTGGTGAGCACCTTCGTCAGCCACGCCTCGGGGACGTCGATGCGGTCGACGTCGACGGCCTGCCAGCGCAGGAAGGTCTCCTGCACGGCGTCCTCGGCCTCGCTCGCGGAGCCGAGGAGCCGGTAGGCGACGGCCTCCAGGCGCGGCCTGGAGGCCTCGAACCGGTCCACGTCGTGCAGGGTCAGGGCCATGGCCCGGATCCTAGCCCCGCGTCCGGTGTCCGGTCAGTGGGTGATGTCGAGGCGGACGACCGCGCCGATCTCCACGAGCTGGTCGGGCAGGGCCAGGTCGGACACGCCCATGACGGTGCTGGTGGGGCGGTGGTCGCCGCAGTAGGCGGCGTGCAGGCGGGCGACGGTGTCGAAGTGGTCGCGCAGGCCCCTGACCAGGACGGTGGTCTCGACGATCTGGTCGCGGCGGGCGCCGAAGTGCTCCAGCACGCGGTCGAGGTTGTCGAGGGTCGTGCTCATCTGGAGCTCGAAGTCGCCGGTCCCGATGAAGGTTCCGGCGCTGTCGTGGGACAACTGCCCCGAGATGTAGAGCGTGTCGCCGGCCTGTACGGCCTGGCTGTACCCGTAGAGCGATTCCCACGGCATGCCGAAGTTGAATTCCCTGGACCGGACGGTCACGGTGTCCTCCTCGTCGTCGACTGGACCGGCCCCGCGTGGACGGGGGCCGACAGCTGAGACCGGAGCCGTCGTGGCGGTGTGACAGGAGCGGGGCGGGGGCGCGGCCCGCCGGCCGGAAGCCCCGTGGCGGTTCGTCACGGGGCTTCCGGCCGGTCGGAGTGTGCCGTGGTCGGTGGGACGGGGAGGCCTCAGCGGAACGGGAAGTACCCGCCGCCGAAGCCGCCGACGGGCACGGCCACGGGGACGACGACGACGGGGACGAAACCGCCGTAGAAGTTGTTGCCGTAGAACCCGTTGCCGCGGAAGCCGCCGATGCCGCCGAAGCCGCCGAAGCCGCCGCCGAAGCCTCCGCCGCCCTGGACGTAGCTGGTCGGCGCCGTCTGGAGGGCTGAGGTCGTGATCTGTGGTGCCGCTTCGGCGGTGCCCGCCGCGACGACGGCGAGCAACGGTGCCGCCAGCGCTGCGGCGACAGTCCGGCGGACGGTGATGTTTGCACGCATGTCAATCTCCTTCGTACGTGAAGATTGGTGGACAACGGCCGTGCCATTTCCGACCGTCGTCGAACCGGCTTCGTGTGCCTGGAGCCGGTAGGACGAGGGGCACGTGACCCACGCGTTCTCGCTCACCGGGCAGGGACGCCGTGATGCAAGGCGGCAAACGCCGAGGACATGACCGTGACACGGGTGGGGCCCGTAGTCAAAAGAAAGCGCCGCGGCGCAGCGTCGCGGCGGGCGCTTCTTCGCAGGTCAGGGGCTATGCGAGGGCGCCGTGGGAAATCTTCCG
The DNA here is from genome assembly GCF_033792765.1 of Streptomyces sp. PA03-6a. Classification (NCBI taxonomy): domain Bacteria; kingdom Bacillati; phylum Actinomycetota; class Actinomycetes; order Kitasatosporales; family Streptomycetaceae; genus Streptomyces; species Streptomyces sp. PA03-6a. Next base: position 3,410 of record NZ_JARAVK010000244.1, read on the forward strand.
GGCGCCGGGGGCGGGCGTTCACCCACCGGCGGCCCTTGGCCAGGACCCGGGGGTCACGGTCACCCTCCGTCGCCGGCGGTCCGGCCCGCGCCCGGACGCGTCACACGATCGCCGGGGCCGCCTCCTCGCGCACCGTCCACGAGGGGCCGTCCGGGAGGGCCGTACTCGCTTCTCCGGTCCCGCGCAACGGGAGGACGACCACCCAGGCGACGGCCGGCGCACACAGGAGCCGATCGGCCGCCCGGGGTCCTGCGCCGGGCGGCGGTGGCACTGCGTTCGTTCGTCCTTCATCTTTCCGTCGTGCCGGGTTGTGGCGGGGCGCGCACTCTTGCGCGATGCGATCGAGGCACGGGGCGGGGGTCGTACGGACGCCCCGTGACGGGCTGAGGGGACCGGGAGTGACGCGAGTGAACGGGGCGGCGGTATGCGGAGGTTGTCCGCGGGTGCGCCGGCGGGGCCGGGTGCGGGGGGCCGTCGCCTCGGCGGCGGTGCTCCTCGCCGCCCTGGGCACCGCGCCGCCCGCGCACGCGGCGGCAGGCGCGCCCATCGTGGGGGCCGGGTCCACATGGGCGCAGTACCCGATCGACCTGTGGCGCCAGGCCGCGGGCGTGTCCGGCCTCGGCTCGGTCGACTACTCCGGCACCGGATCGATCGACGGGCGCAACCAGTTCCGCTACGGCACCGTGGACTACGCGGTGTCGGAGCTGCCGTACGGCCTGACCGACGGCGGGGTGACCGACACCCCGCCCACCAGGCCGTTCGCCTACGTCCCGGCCGTGGCGGGTGCCATCGGCCTGCACTACAACCTGCGGGTCGACGGCGAGCGCATCACGGACCTGCGGCTGTCCGACGCGACGGTGGCCGGGATCTTCACCCGGGCCATCACCCGATGGGACGACCCGGCGATCCGGGCGGACAACCCGGGGACCAGGTTGCCGGGCATCCCGGTCGTCCCGGTGGTCCGCGCCGACGCCAGCGGCACCACGGCCGCGCTGACGCAGTGGCTGGCCGACCGGCAGCCGGCGGTGTGGGGGGCCTACTGCTCGGCGGCGGGGCGCGGCCCCGGCTGCGGCGCGACCCCGCTCTTCCCGACGGTCCCCGGGGACGTGGCCGTGGCGGGCTCGAACGGTGTGACCGGCTACGTCTCCCGGACGAGCGCCAACGGTGCGATCACGTACGCCGAGTCGAACTACGCGCAGACCGCGCGCACGGTGACGGCCAGGCTGCTCAACCGCGCGGGCTACTACACCTCCCCCTCCCAGGGCGGCGTGACGGTGGGGCTGGCCACGGCGTCGTCCGACCCGTCGGGCCTCGTCAGGGTCGCCACCGCCTACACCAACCCGGACCCGCGGACGTATCCCCTGCCGATCGTCGGCTACCTGATCGTCCCGACGGCGACGGATCAGCTCTTCTCGACGGCCAAGGGGCGCACGCTCGCCGCGTTCGCCTCGCTCGCGCTGTGCGAGCAGGACGAGGCGGCGCGCCTCGGCGACTCCGTCCTGCCGCCGAACCTGGTCGGCAAGGGCCTGAACACCGCTGCAGGCATCCCCGGTGCCACGTCCGGCGACGTCGACACCTCGGGCTGCGCCGCCTCGGCCGCCGAGGCGCTTCGGAGCGCTCCGCAACCGCGGGCGTGCGACCGGCTGGGCGTCCCCTCGTGCGAGAACACGGCCCCGGGAGGGCATGAGCAGTCGATCACGACGATCGTGGAGCCGGGGGCGCTGGTGATCTCCATCGAGGGCAGCCCACGCGTCGTGCTGCCGGGTCCGGTGCTCGACGCGTCCGGTGAACACCTCCACACCTCCGGGCGGATGACCCCGGTCACCGTCACCGACACCCGTCCCGGGAGCGTCGGCTGGACGGCCTCAGGACAGGCCGGCGACTTCGCGGGCCCGTACGGCACCGGCATCCCCGCGAGCAGTCTGACCTGGGCTCCCGAGGTCGTGGACGCCGGCAACGTCCGGGGCGTCACGGCGGGCCCCCCGGTGCTCCCCGGCGACGACGGCGGGCTGGCGCGGGCCCGGACCCTGGCCACCGGGGCCGGCCCCGGCACCGCCGACGTGGGGGCGCGGCTGGACCTCGACGCGCCGACGGACACGCGGCCCGGCACCTACACGGCGGTCCTGACGCTCACCGTCATCTGACCGCGGCCGCGGCGCCGGGAACGGACGCGGCCGGGGACGGGCGACGGCGGTCGCCCGTCCCCGGCCGTTCAGGTCAGGTCAGGTCAGGTCAGGTCAGCCGGTGACGCTGGCCCGGCCGGTCTCCAGGTGGCCGGTGAAGCGCTGCGACCAGGTGCGGTCGCAGTCGGCCGTGACGGTCACGTCGTACCAGCCGTCGCTGACCTCCAGCGGGCTGACCGTCCACGCCTCCTTGCCGTGCGGGGCGACCCGCACCTTCGTGGGGGCGCCGTGGATGTAGTGGTTGTGCGTGACGGTGAACGTCACCGGCTTGCGGCCGTCGTTGCGCAGCCACAGCTCGAGCTTCGGGTGGGCGGTCGCCCTGCCGTCGTGGTAGCGGGCCTCGACGACGAGGTCCTTGCCGGCGTCGGCGGTGTCGCCGGTGAAGCGGCGCAGGAACCGGTTGGGGCCCGTGACCGTCAGGTCGTAGGCGGTGTCGCCGGCGGCGGAGCCGACGGGGCCGGTGCCGGTGGCCCGCGCGCCCGCGGGGACGGTGTACTGGCCGGGGAACGCGGCCGGGTACGCGGCCAGCGAGGGGAACCCGCCGAGGTTGTTGTGGACGGAGAAGTGGGTCGCCTTGGTGGCGAAGGGGGCCTCGTTGCCGAACTCCAGCTCGACCGCGCCGTCGGCGAAGCCGGTCAGGTTGGCGCTGGGCTGGTACGGCAGCGGGCGGGCCCGCTTGGTGCCCTTCTCCTGCGTGGGCATCGCGTTGTCGCCGGGCAGCGGGGTGTACCGGGTCTCGGGGACGAGCGGGCCGGTGTCGGGCAGGTGGGGCAGCCCGTAGACGGGGGAGGTGAAGTCGAGGGCGCCGGTGAGGTCGCCGCACACCTCGCGCCGCCAGTCGCTGATGTTGGGACAGATGGCGGGCGTGCCGAGGGCGGTGGTCCACTTCTCCAGGAACTGGATGACCGAGGTGTGGTCGGAGACCTCCGAGGTCACCCAGCCGCCGCGGGTCCAGGGCGAGATGAGCAGCAGCGGCACGCGGAAGCCGAGGCCGACCGGGAGGGGCTCGGTGACGCCGTACTGGCCCATGGTGCCGGAGACGAACTCGTCGGCCTCGCCGGGGGCGGGCACGGGCGGCGGGACGTGGTCGAACTGGCCGTCGTTCTCGTCGTAGTTGACGATCACCAGCGTCGAGTCGAAGACGTCCGGGTCGGCGTGGAGCGCCTCCAGGACGCCGCGCAGGAAGTACCCGCCGTTGCTGGGCGCGGTGACCGGGTGCTCGGAGAAGAACTGGTTGTTGACGACCCAGCTGACCTGAGGCAGCGTGCCGCCCAGCACGTCCGCGCGGATCGCGGCGTTGATGTTGTCGGCGTTGCCCGCGAGGCCGGTGACCGGCTCGGGGACGTCCTTGACGCCGTTGTCGTAGTAGACGTTGCCGGGGGCGGCCTGACCTCCCTGGGTGGGGTCGAGCCTGGCGAAGGTGCCGAAGTACTCCAGTCCGTTGTCCCCGTAGTCGTCGGCGCACTGGTAGACGCGCCAGCTGACGCCGGCCTCCTGGAGCGTCTCGGCGTAGGACTCCCAGGGCAGGAACCTGCCGCGCTCGTCGCCGCCGTCGTTGGCGGTGAAGTCGCCGTGCTTCTTGTCGGCGTTGATGGTGCCGCCCCACAGGTAGGTGCGGTTCGGGCCGGTCGCGCTGAGCACGGAGCAGTGGTAGGCGTCGCCGACGGTGTAGGTGTCGGCGAGGGCGTAGTGGAAGGGCAGGTCCTTGCGGTCCAGGTAGCCGAGGGTGGTGGGACCGCCCTTGGCGTAGTACCAGCCGTTCATCAGGCCGCCGTACCAGGCGCCGTGCTGGTCGGTCCAGCCGTGGCTGGTGCCGCCGTAGTTGGCGGCGCCGAGCTCGGCGCTCGGCGGGGTCTGGCCGCTCCAGGACTTCGCGCCGCTCAGCCGCCACGGGTACTGGGTCTCGGCGCCCTCCGTCGGCGTCTTGGGCTGCTGCCACACGGAGCCGCCGCCCGGCAGCTGGATCGTCGCGCGGTCGCCGAAGCCGCGTACGCCCTTGAGGGCGCCGAAGTAGTGGTCGAAACTGCGGTTCTCCTGCATGATCACGACGACGTGCTTGATGTCGCGGATGTCGCCGTGCGGGTGACCGTGGCCGTGGCCGCGCGGGGCGGGCCCGGCCTGGGCGGGGGTCGCGGCGGCGCTCACGCCGGGCAGGGTGGCGCCGATGGCGGCCGCGCCGGCGACGGTCGCGGCGGTGCCGAGGAAGTCTCTCCGGGACACTGAGGACATGACTCAAAACCTCCGGATGGGAGATACAACTACCTGGAGACCTTGATCCCGCGTCCTTGCCCACGGGTGTCGGGAACCGGGCGCGGACATGGACGGGCCGAGGCGCCCGTCCCCCTGCCGCTCCGCCCGCCGGAAGCCGGGGCGCCCTCCCCGAATCCTTGACGTGTCAAATAAATACCTCTATGTTTGCTTGCTACGTCAAGCGATGACGGGAGCGGGGCGGGCCCCGAACCGTCGCCCCGGGGCCCGTCCGCGCCGCCCCCAGGATGAGGAGTCACGACCATGGCACAGCCGCACGGCGAGGAGCTGCAGGCGATCCTGGAGCGCCAGGCGGAACTGAGGGGCCGTTATCTCCTCCCGGCCGAGGAACGCCCGGCACCCACCACCCAGGGGGTCCACCACGCCGCCTTCATCGCCCGGGACGTCGAGGAGACCATCCTCTTCTACCGGGACGTGCTGGGTCTCCCGCTGGTGGACCTGATCGAGAACCGCGACTACCGCGGATCGACCCACTTCTTCTTCGACATGGGCGGCGAGAACATGCTCGCCTTCTTCGACTTCCCGGGCCACCCCCACCCCGACTACGCGGAGACGGTGGGCGGCGGCCACCACGTCGCCCTCGCCGTCACGCAGGAGGCCTACGAGATGGTCAAGGCCCGCCTCGACGAGCGGGGCCTGCCGTACGCGGCCTTCCCCACCGAGGTCGCGGACAGCATGTTCCTGGCCGACCCCAACGGGCTCAGGATCGAGCTCATCACGGAGCGGAAGGGCTACGCGCTCGGGGAGTACATCCTCTGACGCGGCGGGCCCTTCCCGCACGGGTGCCGGGCGTCGACCGAACGGGCGGAGGACCACCCGGCGGCCGGCGGCCCGGCTCCGGCGCATCGTCGGGTCCTGGCGGCGGGGCGGGAGGCCTCATGGCCCCGGGGCCCCGCCGTCGTCGCGGACCGGCGGCCCGGGTCAGCCCTTCTGCGTCTCCTTGTCGCGGAGCGCCTTCTCCACGGCGTCCCGGACGCGGGTGTCCTCGCGCTGCTTGCGCCGCGTGCGGCCGCGGCGGGTGAGGACGATCGCGGCGGCAACGGCCGCGGCGAGGAGGACGATCAGCAGGACCAGCACCCAGGGCACGGCCCAGCCGTGGGCGGTGGCCTCGACCGGGTCCAGCGGGGTGATGGAGCCCGACGCGTCGGTGAGCATCGGGGTCAGGGTGGCGGTCGCGGTGAGGCTGACGGCGGGTGCGACGCCGTGGACGGGCACCTTCACCTTCCAGCTCTCGCCGGGGAGCAGCTCCGGCGGCGCGGGGATGTCGCCGGCCTTCGCCCGCAGCCATCCGAACGGACCGGCCACCGAGACGGACTGGCGGGCCGACAGCATCGCGTTGCCGGTGTTGTGGATCGTGTACGTGACGGTGGCGTCGCCCGAGGCGAAGGGGCTGGCCGGGCCGTCGTAGTCGACGTGGAGGTCCTCGACGGCGAGCTTCGGCTTGAGCTCCCCGCTCACCCGCAGCTTGACCCGGATGCCCAGGCGCCGGTCCACGTTGATGCCCTGGGCCTCGTCGGACTGCTTGAGCGAGGTCAGGATGCCGCCCACGTAGTCGCCGGGGGTGGCGTTGTCCGGGACGGTGACGGTGAAGGGGATCTCGGCGGTCTTGCCGGGCTTGATCTCGACGCTGTCGCGGTCGGCGTGGACCCAGGCGCCGATCCCGACGGACTTCTTGTCCTTGGTGAGCAGGTCGAGCTGCCCGGTGTCGGTGGTGTAGCCGTCGGCGGCGTAGAGCGCGAGCCGCAGCGCGGAGGTGCTGCGGTTGGCCACGACCATGGCGTCCTTGACCTGTCCGCCGGGGTTCGCGGTGTAGCTGTAGCTGGACCGGTCGTCGCCGAACCCGTTCGCGGCCGTCCTGACCGTCCAGGTGACGTCGCCGTCGGCCGCACGGGCGGGGCCGGCGTGGAGGCCCACGAGGGCGAGGGCCGCGAGCAGGACCAGGACGGCGGTGCGGGCGAGGGGCGTCGTGCGGCGCGGTGCGGACGGGTGCATGTCGGGGTTCTCCTGGAGCGGGAGGCGGGGCAGGCACCGACGGTGCCTGCCCCGCCGTCAAACGGGTACGGTCAGCTGCTCAGCGCAGTGATCGTGAGGGTGGCGCGGTAGCCGCCCTTCTCGACGCTGTCCGGGATCTTCAGATCCAGGTCGGCGCCGAGCTTGGCGGAACCCCGCGGGTGGCCCTGCGCGGCGGAGCCGAGGCCACGCGAGACGGACAGGCCCTGGCCGTGGTCGTCGTAACCGGACGCCACCGGGTCGCCGGCCGCGGCACCGGCGCCGCCGTCCAGGACGTACGGCGTCCAGCCGAGGTAGGAGCCGGGGAACGTCTTGTCGGCGTCCTTGAAGTCGCCCACGTTGGCCGAGATCGACCACGGGGCGAGCGAACGGCGGCTGTCGGAGACGAGGATCGGGTTGATCTTGCCGCCCGCGACGAAGTGGTCGCCGTTCTGCTCCTTGGCGGTACCGAGGTCCACCAGGCCGTTGTAGCCGTCGATCGTCCAGCCGAACTCACCCGGAGCCGGGTTGGGGACGTTGACCTGCAGGTCCTGCTTGTCCCCGTGGTACGGGTGCACCGTGACGTCGTCGACGTGCGAACCGACCGGCTGGTCGGCGCCGTTGGCGGCGCTGCGGATGTTCTCGACCACGAGCTTGTCGTTGCGCACCTGGACCTTGACGTAGGTGCGGACGTGCTCCTGGTTCTGGACCGAGTTGTACCAGTAGTTGTCCGGGTTCAGCGGGTCGGCGCCGTTGCCCGCGCCGCTGGTGCCGCTGCTGTCCGGCTTGGTGATGTCGTAGTACTTCGAGCCCGAGGCGGAGTTGGCCGTCACGTAGAGGACGCCGCCGGGACCCGGGTACACGTCGGAGGCACCCGGCTGCTCGGCCGGGTTCTCCTTCTCACCGTTCTTGATCAGGTAGCTGCGGGAGTAGCTGTGGTCGTGGCCCTGCAGCACCAGGTCGACGCCGAGCTTCGAGAACGTGGTCGGGAAGTCGACACGACGCTGCTTGTTGTCGCTGTCCTTGGCGTGGTCGGCGGGCGAGTAGATGGAGTGGTGGTAGACGAGGACCTTCCACTTGGCCTCGTTGCCGTGCTTGTTGATGATGTCGGTGACGTAGTTGACGTGCGCCGCGTCGCCGCCACCGTTGGTGGAGCTGTAGCTGTTGCTGTTCAGGTCGATGAACAGCACATCCTTGTAGATGTACCAGTAGTCACCGCCGGACTGGGTGCCCGCCGGGTTCCCGTCCTTGTAGTAAAGGGCCGAGCGGTCGGTGTTCGGGGTGCTGAAGTGCTGCTCGTAGGCCTTGCCGCCGACGTCGTGGTTGCCGATGGTGGCGGCCCACGGGTACTGGCGCAGTCCGTCGGGGGCGAGGAAGGAGTTCCACTGGGACTCGGTGTTGGCCGACTCGACCTGGTCGCCGCCGGACACGAGGATCTCGGCGTTGGGGTTGGCCCGCAGCGAGACGTCGACGGTGTCCTGCCAGCCGGCCTGGTCGTTGGCCAGGTTGCCGGACGAGCCGATCTGCGGGTCGCCGTAGAACAGGAAGTCGTACTCGCCCTCGAAGTCCTGCGTCTTGAAGGAGTACGTGGAGGACCAGTTGCCCTCGCTGCCGACGCGGTAGGAGTACTGGGTGTTCTCCTTCAGGCCGGTGATCGTCGCGTGGCGGTTGTAGCCGCCGCTGGAGGCGATGTTCGCCGCGCCGATGGCGTCGAAGGTGGCGGCGCCGGCCGGGAACTGGCCGTCGGCCACCTGCGCGGTCGGGGCGAGCTGGATCTGCTGCGCCGTGTCGGCGGAGGAGTACCAGGTCACGGTGCGCTGGGCCTCGTTGGCGCCGACACCGAGGACGATGCCGCTGAGGGTGGCGGTGTCGGCGGCGGACGCCGAGGTGACCAGCCCGTTGCCGAGGGCAACCGTCAGGCCGAGGAACGCCGCGGTGGCCCCGGTGGCCACACGGCGCCGCGCGGACCCGGAGGTCCGCGAGGAGTTGCTCGATCTCATTTTTGTCTTTTCCTTCTGTGCACGAATCGTGTGCATCGAGTGGAGACCCCCACGCTCACCTCGGCAGGTAAAGCGAACATAAATGCGAGACCCGAGGTAGTTGAACTTCGCACGTGTCCTGGACGTAGTCTCAGAATCCGGACACTCGTTGCACGAACCACACCAGCCCCATGACGGACACCCCCGCGGAAATCGCGCCCGTGGTCCAGAGCCCGGCCCGCGCCGACCGGCGGCGCAGCACGAGTAGCAGCGGGAAGACGACGGCGATGATGGCCAACTGGACGGCCTCGATGCCGACGTTGAACACCAGCAGGGACCACAGCAGGGTCCACGACCACGCCTCGTCGATCCCCAGCGCGCCCGCGAAGCCGAGGCCGTGCACCAGGCCGAAGCAGAACACCACGCCGAGGCGGGTCCATCCGGCCCGGTCCAGGCTGAAATGCCCCTGCCCGGCGGCCTCGAGGTCGGTCGCGTGGTCACCGCGCCGCCAGATCCGCCACAGGTACCAGCCGGCGACCACGGCGATGGACAGCGCGATGACGGGCTCGACGATGCGCGCGGGCACGTCGACCACGCCCAGCGCGGCGAGCATGAACGTCACCGAGTGCGCCAGGGTGAAGCTGGTGGCCGCCAGCACGATCTCGCGCGGCCGCCGCGAACCGGCGATCAGGGCGAGCAGGAACAGGATGTGGTCGATGCCGGTCAGCAGGTGCTCGGCGCCGAGGCGGAAGAACTCCCAGAACCGCTCGTACCAGGACTGGCCGATGGAGAAGGACGGGTGCTCGGCGTCGAGCGCGGCACTGCCCGAACTGCCGTCGACCGCGTACGTGACGATCGTCTTGGTGCCCTTGACGTAGCCCTCGGAATCGGGGAACAGCCCGCTGCGCACCTCGCGGTCGTCACCCTGCGGGCAGTTCCAGTCCAGGCGGAGGGTGGCGTACGGCACGCCCTCCCGGCGGCCCATCGTGAAGCCTCCGGCCTGGGCGGGGGTGCAGGCCTTGCCGTCGGAACTCACCGTGAAACGCCCGGTGGCGTACGCGACGGCCGACTTCGCGTGCGCCTCCAGCGCCGCGGCCTGGGCGGTGGCGTCGCCGGCGTCGAACGCGGCGGTCCCCTCGCGGAAGAGGGCGTCGTCGTGCTGGTAGTCGGCGGCGGACACGACGAAGAGGTCGTACTCGAGCTGCAGCGTGGTCCGTATGCGGCCTCCGTCGGCCGGGGCGACGTCCACGTACACGGTCGAGGTGAAGCCGTGCGCGAGCGCGGACTGCTGCCCGAGGCCCAGGAAGGCGATCACCGCCGCGGTGATCCCGACGAGGGTGCGGCGGACGCGATGTGACATGTGGCTCCTTCAGGTTGCCACTGCACCGTGCACGTCACGGGTGAACCGGAACCGGCCGGTCGGCGAATCGTGCGAAAACAAGTTCGACAACGGCGCCCCCCGGATGGAGACGACGGGAACGGGATTGCAGGATGGGGGCGGCACCACCTGTCACCACCCGGAGGTCGATCGCCTTGCGCCCCCCGCTTCGCGCCGCCGCCACCCTGGCCGCGGCCGCCGCGCTGCTCACCGGATGCGGCTCCGGCGACGACTGGTCACACCCGCACCCCAGCCCCAGCGCCGTCGGCACCCCGGGCCCCGGGTTCGTCGAC
>NZ_JARAVK010000245.1:0-13381 GCF_033792765.1 Streptomyces sp. PA03-6a
GGGAAGGGGTGGGCCATGTCGCGGCGGCGGCGAGGGCCGCTACCGTGGCTCCGGCGAGTGCTCCGGCCAGGGCCGTCAGGGCGGGCCGGCGGGCCAACCGCCGCACAAGGCCGCCAAATCGGACCTTTGACTCCATCTCTCCCCCAGGGGTCGTCCGGTTACCGGTAAGGACCGTTCTGTTTCCGGCACATGACCGAGGTCACCGTCCGATCACATATCTTCCGACGGCCTATCTGAGTGCCTGATCAGCGGATTACATTCCCGCCAACCCGCGTGGAGTTCACGCGGTCGCAATCCGGAGGGCCTACGGCCCGCCGACTCGTAATCTCATTGAGCGGCTCCAGGGGGTCGTAGTGCTCAACAAGAAGCTCGTCAAGCTTGCCATCCCGGTGGCAGTTGGCGCTCTCGCGCTCACCGCGTGCGGTGGCGACAAGGACGACAGCAGCAGTGGCGGCGGCAAGCCGACGTTCTCCATCGGCTTCCAGGGTCCGCTGTCGGGTGACAACAGCGCGCTGGGCATCAACGAGGACAACGGTCTGAAGCTGGCCGTGGAAGAGGCCAACAAGAAGGGCGACCTGCCCTTCACGCTGAAGGTCGTGGACGGCGACGACCAGGGCCTGCCGGACCAGTCGCCCGCTGCGGCCCAGAAGCTGATCGGTGACACCAGCGTCGTCGCCGTCGTCGGCCCCGCGTTCTCCGGCCCGACGAAGGCCGCGGGCGGTCTGTACGCCCAGGCGCAGCTCGCCGCGGTGACGCCGTCGGCGACCAACCCGGACCTGACGAACCAGGGCTTCTCCTCGTTCCTGCGCGGTGCGCCGAACGACAACGAGCAGGGTGCCGGCATGGCCGAGTACCTCTCGAAGCACGAGAAGGCCAAGAAGGTCTTCGTCATCGACGACAAGAGCGAGTACGGCGTCGGTCTGGCGAAGGTCGCGATCGACAGCCTGAAGGCCGCGGGCGTCACGGTGGAGACGGACTCCGTCCCGGCGAAGACCCCGGACTACACCGCTGCCGCGACGAAGGTCGTCAACTCCAAGGCCGACGCGCTCATCTACGCGGGTTACTACGCGGACCTGGCTCCGTTCGCCAAGAAGCTGGCCGACGGCGGCTTCAAGGGCATCGGCGTCTCGGGTGACGGCTCCAACGACGCGAAGTTCGTCGAGCTGGCCGGCGCCGCGTCCGAGAAGTGGTTCCTGACCTGCCCGTGCACGGACGCCACGAAGAACGAGAGCACCAAGGCGTTCACCGAGGCGTACACCGCGAAGTTCAACACGCCCCCCGGCACCTACTCGGCCGAGTCGTACGACATCGCGAACCTGATCATCTCCGAGATGAAGAAGCTCGGTAAGGACGTCACGCGCGACAAGCTGCTGGCGGCCCTGAAGGGTGTCAACTACAAGGGCCTGACCAAGGAGTTCGCCTTCGACGACAAGGGTGAGCTGAAGACCAAGAACGTGTACCTGTACCAGGTCGCCGACGGCAAGATCGGCTACCTGGGTGACGTGGCCACCCTCAGCGCCAGCTGACCCGGCAACTGACACCTGAGGTGGGGGGCGTGGGGCGCGGCACGGATTCCGGCCGCCGCCCCGCGCTCCCCATCGCTGTGTCGGACGCGTTTTCGCCGCCCTTCACCGGCTTCAGCAAGGATTCCCACGCACGATGAATCTCTTCCACAACTTCTGGGACTACTTCATCCCAGGCTTGACGACGGGTTCCATGTACGCCGTCATAGCGATCGGGTACACCCTGGTCTACGGCGTGCTCCAGCTCATCAACTTCGCGCACAGCGAGGTCTTCATGATGGGCGGCTTCGGTTCGCTCGTCGTGCTCTCCGAGCTCGCCCCGCAGTCCCCGCACGGGTTCAACTCCGTCGTGTGGGTGATCGTCGGCATGATCGCCGGCGCCCTGGTCGGAGCGCTGACCGCGTTCGGGCTGGAGAAGGCGGCGTACAAGCCGCTGCGCAAGCGCAACGCCCCGAAGCTGGTCTTCCTGATCAGCGCCATCGGTGCGTCGTTCTTCCTGTACAACCTGGCGGGCAAGCTGTGGGGCCGCAACCCCGTGCCGATGCCGGAGCTGTACACCAACGGTGAGGTCTTCAGCGTCTTCGGCACCCCGGTGAAGATCACGCAGCTGATCATCATCGGTTCCGCGGTCGCGATGATGATCGGTCTGGACCTGGTGGTCAACCGCACGAAGATGGGTGCGGGCATCCGGGCCGTGGCGCAGGACGCCGAGACGGCGGGTCTGATGGGTGTCGACATCGACAAGATCATCTCCCGTACGTTCATCATCGGCGGTCTGCTGGGTGGCGCGGCCGGCTTCCTGTACGGCTTCGGCATCTCCGGCCAGGTCTGGTTCACGGTGGGCTTCCTGCCGGGCATCAAGGCCTTCGCGGCGGCGGTGCTGGGCGGTATCGGCAACATCCGTGGTGCGATGCTGGGCGGTCTGCTGCTGGGCATCGTCGAGAACCTGAGCTCCCCGCTCTTCGGCACCCAGTGGATCGACGTGACCGCGTTCGTGATCCTGATCCTGGTGCTGATGTTCCGTCCGACGGGCATCATGGGCGAGCGTCTGGGGAGGTCGGCATGAGCAACGCGACCGCTGCCAAGTCCTTCTCGGTGGACGTGGCGAAACTGCGCCGCAAGGCCTGGTACCAGCAGCCCCGCTGGACACGGCTGCTCGGCATGCTGGTGCTGGGCTTCATCCTGGCGCTGATGACGGGCGAGGACGGCAACCCGGCGGAGAGGCTGTCGGCGTTCACCGGCGCCTTCCAGTCGGCGCGGCTGTGGATCTGCCTGGCCATCATGGTGGGCGTGTGGGCCCTGGTGGAGTTCGGCGCTCCGGTGCGCGACGCGGCCCGGCAGGGTGCGCAGGGTGTCGGCAAGTCGCTGGAGCCGACGCGGGCGATGTTCCGGTCCAACGGCTGGCTGCGGCTGGGCGGACTGGTGGTCGTCCTGGTGCTGGCGATCGTCATCCCGGCGAACACCAGCCTGTTCTGGCAGGAGGTCCTCGTCACGCAGATGGGGATCTTCATGATCATCGCGGTCGGTCTGAACGTGGTGGTCGGCTGGGCCGGTCTGCTGGACCTGGGCTTCATCGCCTTCTACGCGATCGGCGCGTACTCCTGCGCCTTCTGGACCGGCCACATGCCGGTGAAGCCGCCGTTCACGGTGGGCGCGCTGGAGTCGATCCCGTTCGCCATCGTCACCTGTCTGATCGCCGGTGTGCTGCTCGGCGCCCCGACGCTGCGGCTGCGCGGTGACTACCTCGCGATCGTGACGCTGGGCTTCCACGAGATCGTGTACCTGGTCGCGAAGAACTCGGACGGCTTCACGAACGGTTCGCGCGGTGTCATCGGCATCCCGCACCCGTCGATCCACATCGGTCCGATCAACTACGACTGGACGCTGGACCCGCTGCCGTACTGGTACCTGCTGCTGTTCTTCCTGGTGGTGCTGATCTTCCTGTACAACCGCCTGGAGCACTCGCGGATCGGCCGCACCTGGACGGCGATCCGGGAGGACGAGGTGGCCGCCTCCGCGACGGGCATCAACACCGTCCGGTACAAGCTGCTGGCCTTCGCGATCGGCGCGTCGACCTCGGGTCTGGCGGGCGTCGTCTACTCCAGCAAGGTCGGCTTCATCAACCCGGAGAACTTCACCATCGTGCTGTCGGTGCTCGCGCTGGCGTACGTGGTGTTCGGCGGCATGGGCTCCATCGCGGGCGTGCTGTTCGGTGCCGCGCTGCTGGTGTGGCTGCCGAACGCGCTGCGTGACCTGGTGCCGGAGCAGGACCGCTTCATCTACCTGGGTGCGCTGCTCGTCATCATGATGATCTTCCGTCCGCAGGGTGTGATCCCCTCCCGCCGCAGGCAGCGTGAGCTGCACATGGCGGAGGCGGGCATCGGCGACGCCGATGCGATGACCGAGCCGACGGGAGGCGTGAAGTCGTGAACGCGGTGGAGGAAGCGGGCGTGCAGCCCGCGCAGACCGGCGGTGCGGTGCTGCAGGCCCGTGGCGTGACGCTGCGGTTCGGCGGTCTCACCAGCCTGTCGGACGTCAACCTGACGATGCGGCGGGGCGAGATCCTCGCGGTGATCGGCCCGAACGGCGCGGGCAAGACCTCGCTGTTCAACTCCCTGACGGGCGTGTACGTCCCGCAGGAGGGCACGATCACCTTCCATGCGGAGGGCGGTTCCGAGCACAAGCTGCTCGGCGCCAAGCCGTACCTGGTGAACCGTTACGGTGTCGCCCGGACCTACCAGAACATCCGGCTCTTCAGTGCCCTGACGGCGCTGGAGAACGTCAAGATCGCGGCGGAGTCGCGGCAGAAGTCGGGAGCGATCTCGATCATGCTGGGCCTGCCGTGGGCGCGCCGGGACGAGAAGGCCAGCGACGAGCGGGCGCAGGAGCTGCTGTCGTACGTGGGCCTGTCGGGCAAGCACAACGAGCTGGCCGCCAGCCTTTCCTACGGTGACCAGCGGCGTCTGGAGATCGCGCGGGCGCTGGCGACCGACCCGAAGGTGCTGCTGCTGGACGAGCCGGCGGCCGGTACGAACCCGACGGAGAAGCTGGAGCTGGAGCAGCTGATCCGCCGGATCAACCAGGACCTGGGCGTCAGCGTGCTGCTGATCGAGCACGACATGAAGCTCGTGATGTCGGTCGCGGACCGCGTCATGGTGCTGAACTTCGGCAAGGTGATCGCCGAGGGTCTGCCCGAGGAGGTGCAGCGCGATCCCGCGGTGATCGAGGCGTACCTGGGTTCTGCCGACGAGGAGGCCGTGGAGGCCGTCGCGGAGATGGTGGAGATCGTCGAGTCGCACCACGCGGCCGACGCTCCGGAAGTCCCCGCACCGCGTGAGTCCGAGGAGGAGGGCCGATGACCGAGGCCGCCAACTTCGAGAAGGCGACGGACGGTTCCGTCGCCCAGGCCCCGGCGATGCTGGAGCTGGTCGACCTGCAGGTGTTCTACGGCGCGATCCAGGCGCTCAAGGGCATCAACGTGACGGTCCGGCAGGGTGAGGTCGTGGCGCTGCTCGGCGCGAACGGCGCCGG
The DNA here is from genome assembly GCF_033792765.1 of Streptomyces sp. PA03-6a. NCBI lineage: Bacteria > Bacillati > Actinomycetota > Actinomycetes > Kitasatosporales > Streptomycetaceae > Streptomyces > Streptomyces sp. PA03-6a. Next base: position 5,055 of record NZ_JARAVK010000245.1, read on the forward strand.
CAAGACGACCACCCTGCGCACGATCTCCGGTCTGCTGCAGCCCCGCCACGGCGAGGTGCGCCTGGGCGGTGAGCGGATCGACGGCGTTCCCGCGCACAAGGTCGTGGAGCTCGGCATCGGCCAGTCGCCGGAGGGCCGCCGTGTCTTCCCGGTGATGACGGTGCTGGAGAACCTTGAGATGGGCGCGTACCGGTTCAAGGGCGTCTCCAAGGACGACCTGGACCGTGTGCTGACGCTCTTCCCGCGCCTGGCGGAGCGGCGTACGCAGCTGGCGGGCACCCTGTCCGGCGGTGAGCAGCAGATGCTGGCCATCGGCCGGGCCCTGATGGGCCGCCCGAACCTGCTGCTGCTCGACGAGCCGTCGATGGGGCTGGCGCCGCTGATCGTCCAGCAGATCTTCGAGATCATCAAGGAGATCAACGACCAGGGCACCACGGTGCTGCTGGTGGAGCAGAACGCCTCGCAGGCGCTGCAGCTGGCCGACCGCGGCTACGTGCTGGAGACGGGCGCGATCGTCATGGAGGACGACGCCTCGGCCCTGCTGTCCGACCCGCGGGTGCGTGCCGCGTACCTCGGTGAGGGCGCGGCGTAGCGTCCGGCGTCGTACGGCGTTTCACACCGCGAGGAGGGCGGCCCCCGGAGGATTCCGGGGGCCGCCCTCCTCGTGCGTCCCGTGCGGGCGGGGGTCAGGCGGTGACGGTGCCCGGCGTGGCCGGGGTGGCCGGGCGCAGCGCGCAGGTGAGGCGCGCGGAGCAGACCCGGCGGTCCTGCTCGTCGCTGATGACGACCTCATAGGTCGCGGAGGAGCGGCCGCGGTGGACGGGAGTGGCGACCCCGGTCACCCGGCCGGAGCGCAGGCCGCGGTGGTGGGTGCAGTTGAGATCGACGCCGACGGCGAGCTTGCCGGGGCCGCCGTGCAGCATGGCGCCGATGGAGCCGATGGTCTCCGCCAGGACCGCGGAGGCGCCGCCGTGGAGGAGCCCGTAGGGCTGGGTGTTCCCCTCGACGGGCATGGTGCCCACGACGCGCTCCGCGGACGCCTCAACGATCTCGATGCCCATGCGGGAGCCGAGGTCGCCGGCGGAGAACAGCGCCACCAGGTCGACGCCGAGTCCGGCGTACTGCTCGATGACCTCCGGGGAGAAAAGGCTGGTCGTGGTCTGCTCGCCCATGGACGGTGGCTCCGATCGTCGTCGTTCGGTGTACTGGCCCGTTTTCTACCGGACGGTCAGTGGGGACCGCCGGGCGGGGTGGTCTGTTCCAGCCGGACGACGACGGACTTGGACGCCGGGGTGTTGCTGGTGTCGGCGGTGTGGTCGAGCGGGACCAGCACGTTGGTCTCCGGGTAGTAGGCGGCGGCGCAGCCGCGGGCCGTCGGGTAGTGGACCACCCGGAAGCCCTCGGCGCGGCGTTCCGTGCCGTCCGTCCACTCGCTGACGAGGTCGGTGTAGGCGCCGTCGGCGAAGCCGAGGGCGGCGGCGTCGTCGGGGTGGACCAGGACGACGCGGCGGCCGCCCTTGATGCCGCGGTAGCGGTCGTCGAGGCCGTAGATGGTGGTGTTGTACTGGTCGTGCGAGCGCAGCGTCTGCAGCAGCAGCCGGCCCTCGGGGACCCGGGGGTACTCCAGGGGGGCGGCGGTGAAGTTGGCCAGCCCGGTGGCGGTGGGGAAGCTGCGGGAGTCGCGCGGGGCGTGCGGGAGGGTGAAGCCGCCGGGGCGGCGCACCTTGACGTTGAAGTCGTCGAAGCCGGGGATCACGCGGGATATGCGGTCGCGGATCCGGTCGTAGTCGCCCTCGAGCTCCTGCCAGGGCACGCGGCTGTCCGGGCCGAGGACGGCGGCGGCGAGGCGGCAGACGATGGCCGGCTCGGACAGCAGCAGGGGGCTCGCGGGTTCCAGGCCGCCGCGGGAGGCGTGCACCATGCCCATGGAGTCCTCGACGGTGACGAACTGCTCGCCGGCGGCCTGGACGTCCCGCTCGGTGCGGCCCAGGGTGGGCAGGATCAGGGCGCGGGCGCCGGTGACCACGTGGGAGCGGTTGAGCTTGGTGGACACGTGCACGGTGAGGCGGGCGCGGCGCATGGCGGCCTCGGTGACGTCCGTGTCGGGTGAGGCGGCGACGAAGTTGCCGCCCATGGCGAAGAAGACCTTGGCGTCGCCGTCGCGCAGGGCGCGGATGGCGGCGACGGTGTCCAGGCCGTGCTCGCGGGGCGGGGCGAAGCCGAACTCCTTCTCCAGGGCGTCGAGGAAGGCGGGGGCGGGCTTCTCGTAGATGCCCATGGTGCGGTCGCCCTGGACGTTGCTGTGGCCGCGGACGGGGCACACGCCGGCGCCGGGGCGGCCGATGTTGCCGCGCAGGAGGAGGAAGTTGACGACCTCCTTGATGGTGGGCACGGAGTGCTTGTGCTGGGTGAGGCCCATGGCCCAGCAGACGATGACGCTCTTGGCGCCGAGCACCATGGCGAGGAGTTCGTCGATCTCGGACTGGGGCAGGCCGGTGGCGCGCAGCACCTCGTCGGGGTCGGTGGCGCGGGCGGCGGCGGCACACTCCTGGAAGCCGTGGGTGTGGCCGTCGATGAAGGCCTGGTCGAGGACGGTGCCGGGCGCCTGGTCCTCGGCCTCCAGGAGCGCCTTGTTGAGGGCGCGGAACAGGGCCTGGTCACCGCCGAGCCGGATCTGCAGGAAGAGGTCGGCGAGCGCGGTGCCGCCGCCGGCCAGGCCCTTGGGGGTCTGCGGGTTCTTGAAGCGCTGCAGGCCGGCCTCGGGCAGCGGGTTGACCGTGACGATCTTCGCGCCGCTCGCCTTCGCCTTCTCCAGGGCGGAGAGCATGCGGGGGTGGTTGGTGCCGGGGTTCTGCCCGGCGACGATGATCAGGTCGGCGCGGTAGAGGTCCTCGAGCAGGACGCTGCCCTTGCCGATGCCTATGGTCTGCGCGAGCGCGGAGCCCGACGACTCGTGGCACATGTTGGAGCAGTCGGGCAGGTTGTTGGTGCCGAACTCCCGGGCGAAGAGCTGGTAGAGGAAGGCGGCCTCGTTGCTGGTGCGGCCCGAGGTGTAGAACACGGCCTCGTCGGGGCCCGTCAGGCCGTTCAGCTCGTCGGCGACGATCTCGAAGGCGCGTTCCCAGGGGACGGGCTCGTAGTGGTCGGCGCCGTCCGGCAGGTACATGGGCTGGGTGAGGCGGCCCTGCTGGCCCAGCCAGTAGCCGCTGCGCCGGGCGAGGTCGGCGACGGGGTGCGCGGCGAAGAAGTCCGGGGTGACCCGGCGCAGGGTGGCCTCCTCGGCGACGGCCTTGGCGCCGTTCTCGCAGAACTCGGCGGTGTGCCGGTGCTCGGGCTCGGGCCAGGCGCAGCCGGGGCAGTCGAAGCCGTCCTTCTGGTTGACCTTGAGGAGGGTGAGCGCGGTGCGTCGCACCCCCATCTGCTGCTGCGCGATGCGCAGGGTGTGCCCGATGGCCGTGAGCCCGGCAGCGGCGTGCTGCGGGGCGCTGACCTCGGGTGCGTCCTGGACGGGGTCGCCTGCGGGTGCTTTGCCTGCCATGGCTTCGATCCTGCCACGACAAGGCGGCGGACCGGCAGTGTCAGTCGGGCGTGGGAGGATCGGGGACGTGGCAGCCAAGGCAGAGAAGACGAACGCAGCGACCGGCACCGCACCCCAGGGGGGTGAGCGGCCCCGGTTGCTCCTGCTGGACGGGCATTCGCTGGCGTACCGGGCCTTCTACGCGCTGCCGGTGGAGAACTTCAACACCACCACCGGGCAGCCGACGAACGCGGTGTACGGCTTCGCGTCGATGCTGGCGAACACGCTGCGTGACGAACGGCCGACGCATCTGGCGGTGGCGTTCGACGTCTCGCGGCGCACGTGGCGTCTGGAGGAGTTCCCGGAGTACAAGGCGACCCGGTCCGCGACGCCGGACGAGTTCCGCAGCCAGGTGACGCTGATCGGCGAGCTGCTGGACACGATGAAGGTGCAGCGATTCGCCACGGAGGGTTACGAGGCGGACGACGTGATCGCCACGCTGGCCACGCAGGCGGAGGCGCTGGGGTACGAGGTGCTGATCGTCACCGGCGACCGCGACTCCTTCCAGCTCGTCTCGGACCACATCACGGTGCTGTACCCGACGAAGGGTGTCTCCGAGCTGACGCGGTTCACCCCGGCGAAGGTCGAGGAGAAGTACGGGCTGACCCCCGCGCAGTACCCGGACTTCGCGGCGCTGCGCGGCGACCCGTCGGACAACCTGCCCGGCATCCCGGGCGTCGGGGAGAAGACCGCCGCCAAGTGGATCACCCAGTTCGGCTCGTTCGCGGAGCTCGCGGACCGCGCGGACGAGGTGAAGGGCAAGGCCGGCGAGAACCTGCGCGCCCACCTGGAGTCGGTGAAGCTGAACCGCCGGCTGACGGAGCTGGTGCGGGACGTGGAGCTGCCCTGCGGGCCGGAGCAGCTGGCACGGCAGGCGTACGACCGGGACGCGCTCGACGTGGTGCTGGACACCCTGGAGTTCCGCCACCCCAACTTCCGGGAGCGGCTGTACGCGGCCGACCCGGGTGCCGCGGAGCAGGGCACGCCGGAGGTCGCCGGCGGTGTGGCCGTCGAGGGCCGCGTGCTGGCCGCGGGCGAGCTGGCGGCTTGGCTGGTGGAGCACGCCGGCGGGCCGCTGGGCGTGGCGACGGTCGACGCGTGGGCGCTGGGCGCGGGCAGCGTGTCCGAGGTGGCGCTGGCGACGGCGGAGGGCCCGGCGGCGTGGTTCGACCCGTCGGCGCTGGACGAGAAGGACGAGCAGGCCTTCGCGGCGTGGCTGGCGGACGCCGCCCGGCCGAAGGTGCTGCACAACGCCAAGAACGTGATGCGGGTCTTCGCCGAGCACGGCTGGAGCGTGGACGGGGTCACGATGTGCACGGCGCTGGCCGCGTACCTGGTCAAGCCCGGCCGCCGCTCGTTCGCGCTGGACGACCTGTCGGTGGAGTACCTGGGGCGGGAGCTGGCCCCCGCGGGCGGCGAGGACGGCCAGTTGGCCTTCGGCGCCGACGAAGAGGCCGAGGCGGACGCCCTGATGGTGCAGGCGCGCGCCGTGCTGGACCTGGGCGACGCGTTCGCCGCGCGGCTGGAGCAGGACGGCGCGCTGCGGCTGCTGCGCGAGGTGGAGCTGCCGACCTCCACGCTGCTGGCGCAGATGGAGCGGGCGGGCATCGCGGCGGACCGCGAGCATCTGGAGCGCCTGGAGCAGCGGTTCGCGGGCGAGGTGCAGCTCGCCGTGAAGGAGGCGCACGCCGCGGTCGGGCACGAGTTCAACCTGGGCTCCCCCAAGCAGCTGCAGGAGGTGCTCTTCGGCGAGCTGGGGCTGCCCAAGACGAAGAAGACCAAGACGGGTTACACCACCGACGCGGACGCGCTTGCGTGGCTGGCGGCGCAGACCGAGCACGAGCTGCCGGTGATCATGCTGCGTCACCGGGAGCAGGCGAAGCTGCGGGTGACGGTCGAGGGGCTGGTCAAGACGATCGCTCCCGACGGGCGGATCCACACCACGTTCAGCCAGATCGTGGCGGCCACGGGCCGGCTGTCCTCGACCGACCCCAACCTGCAGAACGTGCCGGTGCGCACCGACGAGGGCCGGGCGATCCGCCGAGGCTTCGTGGTCGGCGAGGGCTACGAGTCGCTGCTGACCGCCGACTACAGCCAGATCGAACTGCGCGTGATGGCCCACCTGTCGGAGGACGAGGGGCTGATCGCGGCCTTCGACTCCGGCGAGGACCTGCACACCACGGTCGGCAGCTACGTCTTCTCGGTGCCGCCGGAGCAGGTGGACGCCGAGATGCGCCGCAAGATCAAGGCGATGTCCTACGGGCTGGCGTACGGGCTGTCGGCCTTCGGCCTGTCGCAGCAGCTGGGCATCGAGGCGGCCGAGGCGCGCGGCCTGATGGAGACGTACTTCGAGCGGTTCGGCGGCGTGCGGGACTATCTGCAGCGCGTGGTGGAGGAGGCCCGGGTCACGGGTTACACCGAGACCTTGATGGGCCGCCGCCGCTACCTTCCCGACCTCACCAGCGACAACCGTCAGCGCCGCGAGATGGCCGAGCGGATGGCGCTCAACGCGCCGATCCAGGGCTCGGCCGCCGACATCGTCAAGATCGCGATGCTGAAGGTGGACGCGGCGCTGGCGCGGGAGGGGCTGCGCTCCCGGATGCTGCTGCAGGTGCACGACGAAATCGTGGTCGAGGTCGCCCCGGGCGAGCGGGCCGCGGTGGAGGAGCTGGTCCGCCGCGAGATGGCCGCCGCCTACCCGTTGCGGGCGCCGCTGGACGTCTCCGTGGGCGTCGGTCCTGACTGGGAGTCGGCGGCCCACTGACCGCCGGTCCCCGGGCCGTCGCGGCGGGCGGCGCGGTGCGTGAGGTGCACCGCGCCGGCGCAGGTCGCGGCGGCCAGGGCGAGCCCTGCCCCGGCGCCGAAGAGGCCGGCCGGGATCATCCCGGCGGCGTCGCCGGTCGCCCCGTACCACTGCTCCGCGCGTACGGCCGCTCCGGCGGCCGTGGTGACGCCGAGGGCGGTCAGGGCGAGCCGCCGGGCCCGGCGCGAGAGCCGGGGCACGGAGGAGGGGCGCTTTTCGGCCGTACCGGGCACGGCCCTCAGGGCGCGCAGCCCGTACCAGCCCAGCAGGGCCAGCGCCACGGCCGAGCTTCCGTACTGGACGTACTTGTGCAGGGCCGTGCCGTGCACCTCGTGGTCGAGCACGGGCAGCAGGCGCACGCCCCACCGCCCGGGGTGGGTGAAGGCGTCCCAGACCACGTGGGTGGTCGCCCCGGCCACGGCCGACGCCCAGAAGGCCGCGACCGTGCGTGGCGAGGGCCGCATGCGGTCGCCGACGCCGGCCAGGGCGGCGATCCCGGCCTGCCGGTGCTCGGGCAGCAGCGCCACGAGGGGGCCGCGCAGCACCGCCCAGCCGCCCACGAGCCCGGCGGCGATGACCGGGTCCACGAGGGCGACGCCCAGCGGGGCGTGGGTGACCTGCCCGAAGCCGAAGAGGCCCCGCACCAGCGAATCGGCGAAGAACGGCACGTCGGGGGCGAAGGAGCCGGCGACGAGGGCGGCCGCGACGAGCGGGCCGCGTCCCCGTACGGTGCCGGCGCGGTCCTGCCGCAGACCCGGCAGCACTGCCAACGCATGACTCATCGTGAACGGCATGCAACCTCTTCCGGAACACATCTGTCTGATCAGTATGCGACGTCCGGGACGGTGGCTCCGTTCGGGAAGTTGCCGTAGGGTCACCAGGGTTGCCACGCAGGGAGACGGGCGACACACGGCTTTCGGGAGGGGCAGCGGGTATGCGAGCGCGGTACGGACGGCGGATCCGCAGGGGAGTCGCGGGCACCGCGGTGGCCGCCGCGGCCATGGCGGCGCTGACGGGTTCCCAGGCCCCCGGACTGCTGCCGGGCATCCTCAACACCAGCGCAGGCGCCCCGATCGTACCCCCGCCCGGCGACCCCATCGACGGCAACTCGTCGGAGTACTTCACCGGTCTCCCGCCGCTCAACACACCCGCTCCCGGCACCTCCGCCACCCCGGGCACCGGGCCGGGGACCGGCACGACCGACGGCACCGGCCTGCCGGTGTCGGTGCTGGAGGCCTACCGCAGGGCCGAGACGGCGCTCGCCGCGAGCGACCCCGGGTGCAACCTGCGCTGGGAGCTGCTGGCCGCGATCGGCCAGGTCGAGTCCAACCAGGCGCGCGGCGGCAACGTCGACTCCGCGGGCACCACGCTCTCCCCCATCCTGGGCCCGGTCCTCAACGGCAACGGCTTCGCGAACATAACCGACACCGACGACGGCGTCTGGGACGGGGACAAGGTCCACGACCGTGCGGTCGGCCCGATGCAGTTCATCCCGTCGACCTGGCAGACCTGGGGCGCGGACGGCAACGACGACGGCGTCACCAACCCGAACAACATATTCGACGCGGCGCTCGCCGCCGGCCGCTACCTGTGCGCGGGCAACCGCGACCTGTCCGTCGAGCACGACCTCCACCGCGCGATCCTGGGCTACAACAACTCGACGGCGTACCTGAACACGGTCCTGTCCTGGTACGACCACTTCCGCGAGGGCGACGTCGTCTCCCTCCCTGACGTGGGCGGCGCGGGCAGCGACACCCCCGACGACCCGCCGTCCTCCACGGCGCCGTCCAGCTCGCCCTCGCCGACGTGGTCCCCGAGCATGAGCGCCTCGCCCCGGCCGACGAAGTCGCCCACGCCGACCGCGACCGCCAGCGGCACGATCGGCCCCCCGTCGGGCAGCCCCTCGCCGACGACCTCGCCCACCGACCCCCCGACGACGGGCCCCAC
>NZ_JARAVK010000246.1:0-13245 GCF_033792765.1 Streptomyces sp. PA03-6a
CACCGGATCGTTGGGGGGCGTGGCGTTCGTCGTCATGCGTTCCTCCCGGTTCGGGCCGTTTCGGCTGAGGGGCGCGTACCCGGGAGCCCGCCGCTCACGCGGCCCCGCCTGAGGAACCGTGGCCCCGACCGTCCGCCGGCCGTGCCCCCGGCAGCCTGTTGCGGGCGGCGGCCAGCGCGGCCTCCACGTCCGTGGTCCCCGTGGCGACGCACAGCGTGTACGCCACGTCCTCCACCCGGATGCGCGCCTCGGATCCGCCGTCGTCGGCGTTCGCGGCCCGCAGCGTCTCGTACTGCTCGACCAGCATGTGCAGAACCACGGGATGGGCCATCAACATGATCGGGATCCCTCCGTCACGACACCGGACATTCTGCGACTCCGCGACCGAGTACCCCTCATCCCTTCCGCCATTCGGGGTAAGGAACAGGCATGGGCGGGTGGTGGAGGGGGCGGTGATGGAGGGTTCGGGGCTCACGGAGCGCGAACGGCGTGCGCTGGCGGAGATCGAGGACCTGTTGCGCGACGACGACGTGCTGGAACGTCAGTTGCGCACGATGCGCTTGGACCCGGAGCCGGACCCACGGCCGGGCCCGGGGCCGGCTGACCTGTTGCGACGGCCACGCGCCCTGCTGCTGGCGCTGCTGGCGATCGTGTGTTTCGGGCTGCTGATCGCCGCGACCGTCACGACGCTGCTCGCGGTCGTCTGCGCCTTCGTGGTGACGTGGCTGGTCACCCTGTTCGTGGCGGTCCGCCTGCCGGGTCCGGCCCGCCGTGCGGGCGCCCGGCGCCGGCGCGGCCGTCGCCGCTGACCCGGCGCCGCCGCGTCTGACGGCCGCGTGAGCCCCCGGACGCCCCGGCCGGGGCGTCCGGGGCGTCCGGGTCAGGGCGGGTGCCGTCCGCGGGTGGGCCCACAGGGGGGACGGCATCGGGGCGGGGGACCGCTCACCCGCTGCGGGCGGCACGGCGGCGCAGCGCGCGGCGCTCCTCCTCGGACGTACCGCCCCAGATGCCGGGGGACTGGCCGGTACTGAGTGCCCACTCGAGGCAGTCGCCGACCACCGGACACCTCTCGCAGACCGCTTTGGCGCGGGCTTCCTGCCCCGCGCCCGGGCCTGAGGAGCTGACCGGGAAGAACAGTTCCGGATCCTCGTCTGCGCAAGCGGCGCTTCGCCACCAGCCCATCGTTTCGACTCCTTCCGGAGGAAGCGTTCGGGGGTGCCACGGACATTGCCGTGCTGCGTCGCGTACCCGGTGTGGCGCCGCCGATGCCGCCCGATCCGGAGCCGATCCGGAGCCGATCGCGCGGAGGCTCACCGAGGCAGGCGGTCCCAGAACGAGCAGTGGTGGGCGGAGTACGCGTCGACGGGGTGGATTCCGCCTGGTCCGGGAGCCAACGACTGCACCGACCGCGCGAGAGGTGACGAAGGGTGCAGGGCAGGCCAGGGCGGGGCGTCAGGGGTGTTCGGGTTGCCGGTGCGCGCGAAGTCCGTCCAGTAGTCGACCATCCGGTCGGACAGGGCGTGCTGGGCGTCGGTCAGCGGTCGCTCGGTGGGGAAGGAGGAGAACAGGAACGGCATCTCGAAGCCGTGCGCCGCACCGTAGGGGAAGCCCGGGTTCGCCGGCAGACCGGCGAGGACAGGGGCGTCCGGATCGCTGAACTCGTAGCCGTAGAGGGGGAGGCCGGGGGCACGGGCGGCGATGGCCCGGCCGGCTGCCAGTGTGGTGCACGTGAGGGATCGATCGGTCAGCACCGAGGCCCAGGCCAGTGCGGGCGTGGGGTGCCGCGCTGCCGGATACCGTGCCTCGACGGCGGGGGCTGCGGGCCCGAAGGCGTCCACCAGACGGGCGCGGTAGTCGTCCTCGGTGCGGATCGGGAACGCGGCGAGCGACAGGCCGACGAACATCCGCATCTCGTCGTGGTTGGTGCCCTGGACGACCGGCACGCGGTGGAAGCGTCCGGACGCCAGCGCCTGGTCCGGCGCCGCGGGCAGCAGCGGATTGCCGAAGGCGGGCCGGTTGAAGGACTGCATCAGCTGCGCGGTGGCCAGGCGATCCGTGCCCTGCCCGCGCAGGCACGCCAGCACCTCGTCTCCGCCGCCCTCGGTGCAGCCCAGTTGCCGGGCGGCTTCCGCACCGGCCGTCTGGACCTCGCGCTGTGAGGCGAACGGCTCGTACGCCGGTGTGCCGGGTCCGAGAGCGCCGCGTGGAAAGGACATGTGGCAGGAACCGCTCTGGAGCACGGCCCGCTGGAAGAGTCCGGCGGCCGCCGGCGAGGTGAGGTGCGCACAGATGCTGAGGGCGCCCGAGGACTCGCCGAAGAGCGTGACACTGCCCGGATCGCCGCCGAAGCGCTCCGCGTTCGCCCGCACCCAGCGCAGGGCGGCCTGCTGGTCCGCCAGGCCGAACGGCGGGGCGGAGCCCAACCCGGGGTGGCCGAAGTAGCCGAAGATCCCCAGCCGGTAGTTGACCGTCACGACGACCGTGTCACCCCGGACCGCCAGTTGCCCGGTGCCGTAGTCACTGCCGGAACCGCCAAGGAACGCGCCGCCGTGCAACCACACCAGTACGGGCCGCTTCCGCCCGGCCGGCTTCCGCGTCGGCATGGTGACGTTGAGGTAGAGGCAGTCCTCCGACCCGAGGACCGCGCCCGCACCTGGTGCCGGCATCTGCACACAGCGCTCAGCCGCCGCCGTCGCATCCCGGACGCCCTGCCATGCGGCGGCGGGCACCGGGGCGCGCCAGCGCAGCGGTCCGGTCGGCGGTGCGGCGTAGGGGATGCCGTCGAAGGTGGTGTACGAGCCGTGTGACACGCCGCGTACCAGGCCGTGGTCGGTCCGTACGACGGTACCGCCCGGCCCCGCGGAGTGCGGGGAACCGGGTGGTGCGCCGGTCGCCGGCACGGCGGTGCCCGCGAGTAGTGCCACCGCGCAGAGCAAGGGGAAGAGCACCGCACGGAGCCTGTCTCTTCGGCCTGGACGCGGTGTTGTCATGGTGGGGGACATGCGTATCCACCCTTCGTGGTCTGACGGGGCCGCATGAGGCCGGAACGAGGCCTGAGCGGTGGGGAAGAGGGTGCGGACCGACGTGGCCGGTGATCAGTACGCTAGGACCTCCCGCGCGCTGGAGGTTCAAGAGCCTGTGACGCAAGACACGTGGAGCATCGGTGAACTCGCGGCCGGAACGGGGGTCCCGGTGAAGACCCTCCGCTACTACTCCGACAGCGGTCTGCTGCCCGTGGCAGGCCGTAGCGCCGGCGGTCATCGGCGCTACGGTCCTGAAGCGTGGGAACGGATCCGTCTCATCAGACGCTTACGGGCGCTGGACACTCCGATCGCGACCATCACGCAGGTGGTCACCGGTGAGCGCTCCCTCGGCGAACTGGTGGCGACCGAGCTCGAAGCGGTGCAGGAACGACTGACCGAACTGCGGTGGCGCCAGGCCACACTCAAGTCCCTGGACGAGGCCCCGAGCGAGGAACGGCTCCGGCGTCTGGAGATCCTCTCTCGCGTGCAGCGGCTCCCGCAGGCGCATCGCACCCTCACCGACCACTGGTATCGCGAGCTGTCCGCGGCCATGCCCAAGCGCCGGCTCGACATCATGATCGCCATGCTCTGCCCCGACCCGCCGCGGGACCCCGATCCCGCTACGGTCCTGGCCTACGCCGAGCTTCATCTGCTCATCTCCACACCCAGTTTCACCCGCTGGACCCAGGACCACGACGAGGAGATGAGGGACGGCCCGGCCTTCTACGGGGAGATCGACGATGCCGCCGCTGCGACGGCCGCCGCTTTGGCCCAGGGCCTGCCGCCCGGCGCCGGGGATGCGGTGAACGCCTTCGTGTCCGCCCATGCGCGAGCCCGCCGGGAGTCGGACACCCCCGCCTTCCGCGCATACCTGCACGGACTGGTGTCGAGGTCGTCGGGCTTCGACCCCCGCCTGGAACGCTATTGGGCCCTGGTCGGCACCGTCACCGGCGGGCGGGTGCTGAACATGACGGTGGCTCACCGATGGCTGACCGAAGGGCTGGCGATCTCGATAGCCGGCGGTGCACCTGCTCGGAGCCCGGTTCCGCGGACTCCCGAGCGTGCGCACCGAGGGGTTCCGGGCGAGATCGGCTGCTGAAGCGCGCGTACGGCGGTCGGCGCGGCGAACGGCTTCCCCGTCCTGCCGCGGTCCGGCCGGCCGTCGCGTTTCCTACGATGGCGTCATGACGATCTCCGGGCCGGAGCAGCCGCAGATACGAGTCCTGTACGACGAGTCCCGCCAGGACTGGCGGGAGCCGGGTCGTCCGCGCCCTGTCCGGCTCTACCTGTGGGAGCCGGAGCAACCGCCGTCCGTGCCTGCCCCGTTGGTCGTCGTGTCGCACGGCACCGGAGGTTCGGGAGGCGCCATGGAGTGGCTGGTGGATCCGTTGCGCGAGGCGGGTTTCCGGGTGCTGGCCCTCGACCACCACGGCAACAACTTCGTCGACGGCTACGAGCCGGAGGGCTTCCTCCACGTGTGGGAGCGGCCACGGGACGTCTCCTTCGCCCTCGACGCGCTCACCCGGGAACAGCCGTTGGGGCCGGTCGGCGCGGCGGGCTTCTCCGTGGGCGCCCACACGGCGGTGGCGCTCGCCGGGGCGCGCCTCGACCCGGACGTCCTGCGGGCCGTGCTGTCGGGGGCCGTACCGGTACCGGACATCCCCGAGTTCCCCGGTGTGCTCGAGGCGCACCGGAAGAAGTACCCGGACGACCCGTCGGCGCGGGGGGCGATCGACGGAGCGGGGGCCGACCTGTCGGACGCACGGGTGCGGGCGGTCTTCCAAGTGGCCCCGGGCGTCGGGGGATTCGTGACCCCGCGGAGCCTGGCGGCCGTGCGGGTGCCGGTGGGGATCCGCTGGGGCGGTGCCGACACGGTCAACCCGTACGACGTCGACACCAGGCCGTACGCGGAACACGTCCCCACGGCGAGCGTCCGCTGCGCCGGCCCCGACGTCCGCCATGACGACTTCTTCGCGCCGGAGCCCGCCGACCCGGACGTCCGCGTCCGGGTCGGCCGGGAGGCAGCCGACTTCTTCGTGCGGCACCTGGGCTGACCGTGTCCACGCGGTGTCCACGGTGGTGGCCGGAACCGGGAGAGGGTCTCACCCGCCGCCCGGCTCCGGCCCCCGTCAGGCGCGACCCCCAGCCTCCCGGACCGCGGGGAACGACGCCTGGAAGGCCAGCCGGCGGTCTGCGTCGGCGGTGATGTCGCCGAGGAGCGCGTCCAGCGCCAGGAACACCTCCCAGCGTTCTGCGCCGGTCGCCGCTGCCAGCCGGTCGACGACCAGGTCCTCGAGCTCCGTGACGCGTTTGCCCTTCCAGACCTTGTCGGCCACGCTCACCAGCAGGTCCTCCATGGTGACGGCCGCGTCCGTCCACGAACCGTGCGTCGCCGCGAAGCGCGCCAGGCGCGGCGCGACGCCCCGCGCCCGCAGCAACTTACGGCCCGCCGTCTCGTGGGCGCTGCCCGGCCCGGACAACTCCGCGACGTGCAGTGCCTTGCCGATGTCGTGGGTGGCCGCGCCGAAGAGCACGGCCTCACGGTCGACGACCAGGGCCGGGCCGTACTGCCGGACCCAGTCGACCAGTTCACAGGCCACGTCGTGCACCAGCCGCAGATGGGCCGCGAGCCGCGACGGAGCCCCCACCTCGCGCAGCAGACCCGCCACCTCGGGCGGCAGCGGCCGCTCCCGTCCCCAGGTGAGGGCCCGGTCGAGGTCAGGCGTCCGCTCCGGACCTCCGACCTCGGCGGTGGCCCCGGCGGCGCGCAGCGCGGCGACGGCCGACTCGGCATCCTCCTTCGGTGCGTTCCGCAGCACGACGAGAGGGGTCCCGCGGATGAGGGCCCGGCAGTGCTCCGTGCCCAGACCGGTCAGCCCGCCCAGGACGGCGACGACCTCCGCCGCCCGTGGCCCCACCTCCCTCAGCACGGCCGTCACCGGCACCTCGTCGCCCCCGGCCGCCATGTGCCGCGCCCCTGTCATGAGCCCTCCCCGTCGCTCCCGGCCGTCCCGCCGCGGACAGCGTGCCCGAAGCCCCGCCCGAGGGGAACTCCGCGTACCGTGCGCCCGCGCACGGCCCGGGTGCCGCCACTTCCCCGCCGCTACCTGTGAGAATGCCCGCGACCGCTGCCCCGCCCCCGACCGCTGGAGGACGACGACGCATGGGTGGACACCCACACCCGGACGACACCCGCGGCCCCGCGCCTGCGCAGGCGCCGCCGATCACCTGTGACGCGCCCGGGTCCTTCGCCCGCAGCGTCTTCCAGGAGCGGCACCCGGTGCTGGTCCGGCGCATCCTGGACGCCGTCCCGTACGGACCGGAGCGCCGCCGGGACTTCGCGGCGCTGCTGGAGGAGTCGCGGTCCGGCACGGTCGCCCCGCTGCCGCGGGACGCGCCGGACCTGGCGGCGTGGGAGGAGTGGGGCGAGGGCCGTTTCGGGCGGCCGTGGGCGGAACTGCCGTTCCTGTGGTCGGAGTCGTACTTCTACCGTCGGCTGCTCGACCCCGCCGGGTACCTCGCCGCCGGGGCGTGGCACGGCGTGGACCTGTTCGCGCCGTTCAAGGACGCCGAGCTGGACGGTCCCGGCTTCGCCGCCGACCTCGCCGCCCTGGACGGGCTGCCCGGGCTCGCCCCCGCCGAGCGGGAACACGCGCTGCTCGCGGCCGCCGTGTGGGGCAACCAGGCGGACCTCGGTTTCACCATGGTGGCCGACGCGGCCGGCCCCGAGGCGTCCGGCACCCTCGTCGCCGACGAGTCGGAGCGGCTGTGGTCCCTGCTGGACGGCGGCACGGTCGTCGTGGTCACCGACAACAGCGCCCGCGAGGTCCTGGCCGACCTCGCCCTCGTCGACGGCCTTCTCGCGAGCGGACGCGCCGACGAGGTCCACCTGCTCGTCAAACCGCGCCCGTACTACGTCTCCGACGCCACCACCCAGGACGTCCTGTCCTGCCTGCGCCGGATGACCGCCGCCCCCGGCGAGGCCGCCCGCATCGGCGGGCGCCTGCTCGCGGCCCTGCGCGAAGGGCGGCTCACCCTGGCCGCGCACCCCTTCGCCTGCGCGCCGCTCGGCTACCGCGACATGCCGGACGACCTGCGGGAACGCTTCGCGGCCGCGCGGCTGACGGTGATGAAGGGCGACCTCAACTACCGGCGCCTGGTGGACGACCGGCTCTGGCTCCCGACGGTGCCGTTCGGGGACGTCACCGCCTACTTCCCGGGGCCGGTCGCCACCCTGCGCACGCTGAAGTCCGACACCGTCGCGGGGCTCGCCCCCGGGACCGTGGCCCGGCTGGACGCCGCCGGCACCGCGTGGCGCACCAGCGGCACGCACGCGCTGATCCAGGTGGCGGTCCCGGGGTGACGGCCCGCGCCGTCAGCGCGCCGCCGGTGCGGCCTGCCCGGAGGAGGCCAGCCCGGGCGGGGCCGCCGCCAGCGCGGAGCGGATCGCGTCGACCAGCGCCAGCGCCGCCTCCTCGGTGAGCTCGACGGCGACCCGGGCCGAGGGCCCCAGGGCCGGGTTGAGGAAGTCGATGTTGACGGTGTGCTCGTACGGCGCGTGCTGCGGGTGGTCGACGTAGACCATGGCCTCGGTCAGCCCGAAGTAGCCCTGGGCGCCCTTGCCGCTGCCGTCGATGCGGATCTTCTCGGTGAGGTACGTGCACATCAGAGGTGCTCCTTGAAGAAGGCCAGGACCTTCGACCAGCCGTCGACCGCCGCCTCGGTGCGGTAGCTCGGCCGGTTCACGGCGAAGAAGGCGTGGCCGGCGTTCTCGTAGGTGTGGAACTCGTACGGCTTGCCCTGCGCCTTGAGCTCGGCCTCCAGTTCGGCGACGTGCTCGGGGGAGGGGTAGCTGTCCTCCGCGCCGAACAGCCCGAGCAGGGGGCCGCGCAGGTCCTTCGTCAGGTGCACGATCGGCTCGACCTGGAGCGGGAAGCCCTCGGGCGGCGTGCCGGCGACGAAGGCCCCGTAGCAGTCGACGCCCGCCTGCACGTCCAGCGAGGCCAGGGCGAGGAACGCTTGGCGGCCACCGGAGCAGTAACCGATCACGCCGACCTTGCCGTTGGAGGACGGCAGGCCCCTCAGGTACTCGGCGGCGCCGGCGGCGTCCCCCAGGAACCGCTCGTCGGGCACGCCGCCCCGGGCGCGCGCCGCCGCGGCCGCGTCGTCCGGCGACGCGCCGGGCGCCTCACGGCTGTAGAGGTTCGGGCAGACGGCGGCGAAGCCCTCCGCCGCGAACCGCCGGGTGATCTCCTTGGTGGGGTCGTCGTAGCCGGGCATGTGGTGGATCACCACGACACCGCCGTACGGACCGGGGGCCATGGGGCGGGCGGAGTACGCCTCGATGCGGTCGCCGCCGTGACCGGTGACGGTCACGGTCTCGGCGAGAAGTGCGTCATACATGTACGTCGGTCCTTCCGGGGGGACGGATGATCAGCACTCTATGCCGCACGCGCTTTCCCCCTGCCGCCGCCCCGCCCTGGACCCCGGCGGGAGCCGTTCCGTAGGGTCGCCGCATGAGGCAACGGCCCGAGGGAGTGCGCGAGGAGGAGCTGGGCGAGGCGCTGCGCGGGTGGGGGATCGACGCCGCGTCATGGACCTACGAGCCCGTCGGCTTCGGAGACCACCACTGGACGGCGGCGGACGCCCGCGGCCGGCGCTGGTTCGTCACCGTCGCCGACCTGACGCACAAGCAGCACTGCGGGGCGGACGCCGAGTCCGCCTTCGAGGGACTGAGCCGGGCCATGGACACCGCACTCGCCCTGCGGGAACGCGCGGGCCGGGACTTCGTGGTCGCCCCGCTGCCCGCCGCCGGGGGCGGCACGGTGCGCAGGATCGGCGCGCGGTACGGGGTCAGTGTCTTCCCGTACGTGGACGGCGTCGCCGGCGACTTCGGCGACCGTCTCGACGCGTGCGGACGCGGCGCCCTGCTGGACACCCTCGCCGTGCTCCACCGGACACCGCCCCCGGCCCCCATCCCGCGCCCACGACTCGCGCTCCCCGGGCGGGCCGCCCTGGAAGCGGCGCTCGCCGGATTGCGCGACCCCTGGCAAGGGGGGCCGTACGGAGAGCGGGCGAGGGCCCTGACGAGCGAGCACGCCGGGGCGCTCCGGCGGCGGCTCGTGGAGTTCGACCGGCGTGCCGCCGCGCTCGAACGCGCGGGAGGGGAACACGTCGTCACCCATGGCGAGCCGCACCCCGGCAACCTGCTGCGGCAGGAAGCGGGGCACGCGCTCGTCGACTGGGACACCGTCGGTCTCGCCCCGCCCGAGCGCGACCTGTGGCTGGTCGTCACCGGGCCCGAGGACCTCGACCGCTACCAGGACGCGGCCGGCCGCCGCCCCGACTCGGACGCCCTCGCCCTGTACGGGCTGCGCTGGCGACTGGAGGACGTCGCCTCCTTCCTCGGCGACTTCCGCTCCCCGCACCGCGCCACGCCCGATTCCGACCTGGCCTGGCGGTCCCTGGCCGCCACCGTGCGCGCCTTGGCATGAACACCCCTCAGCGGTCCAGCCGTTCCTCCCGGCGCACGGTGACGGTGTTCCCTCGACGTTCCCCTCGGCGAGGTGGGTCCAGCCGCCCGTGGCCGGGCTCTTCCGCAACGTGGCCGTGAACTGCTCGTCGCGCCGGCCGCGCGGCTCACCGGTCGGTGGGGCGCAGTGCCTCGAGGACGCGGGTCGCCGTCTCGACGTCCTGTCCGGAGAGGGTGACCGTGACGCCGTCGTGCTCGAAGGTCATCTCGGGGGCCGAGGAGCGGGCCGCGTGCCAGGCGCGCCAGGCGAGGGCGAGGTTGGCCAGCCGGAAGCCGCTGTCAAGGGCGATCCGGATGCCTTCCGGGGTGCCGCCGACGCCGACGCCCCCGATGAGGCCTACCGCGGGCCCGCGCCCCTGGAGGGCGACCTTGGCGTTGCGCCGCACATAGGAGTCGTCCAGCAGCCAGGTGTGGAACGAGCGCAGCTCGTCCTCGGCGTCCCGCGCCTGCGTCGTGACGATGAGGTCCATCGGCACCGTTCCCCCTGGGTGAGCACCGCCGTGCCGTCACTCTGGCACAGCCGTACGCGGTGACGCAGGCATCCACGCAAAGCGGTACGAGACGTACGGCGGCGGGCTCCCACCCGTCGCTTGCCGTGGCCGGGCGGCGGGCGCAGGCTGGAAACATGGCTGCTCAGGGCGGGCCGACGCTCATCACGTCCGTCCAGCGGGCCTTCCGCCTGCTGGAAGTGGTGGGCGCACACGAGGGCGGCGTGCCGGCGAAACAGCTGGCGCGCGAGACCGGGTTGCCGCTCGCCACCGCCTACCACCTGCTGCGGACCCTCACCCACGACGGCTATGTGCGCAAGCTCGCCGACGGCGGCTTCGCCCTCGGCGAGAAGATCGAGGCCCTGCACGCTGCGAGCCGCCCGCAGATGCCACTCAGCCGTATCCGCCCGGCGCTGGCCGCGCTGCGCGACGACCTGTCGGCCGCCGCCTACCTGACCTTCTACGAGGACGGCGAGATCCGGGTGGCGGACATCGTCGACGGCCCCCGGACCCCGCGGGTCGACCTCTGGGTGGGCTTCGAGGAGGCGGGGCACGCCACCGCGCTCGGCAAGTGCGTGCTGCGCGAGCTGGACGAGGAGGCCCGCAACGACTACCTCTCCCGTCACCCGCTGGCCGACCTGACCCCGCGCACGATCACCCACCGCGCGGAGCTGCTGCGGTGCCTGGAGAGCGCCCCCGCCCCTCCCGCCGTCATGGACCTGGAGGAGTACGCCCTGGGGACGGTCTGCGTCGCGGTGCCCGTCTACAGCGGCAGCACGCTGGGCTCGCTCGGTGTGTCGCTGCGCGCGGACCGGGTCGCCGCCCTCGAAGAGGTGCGCGCCAAGCTGCTCCCCACGGCGAGCCGGGTGACCCGGGGCCTGTCGCTCACTATCTGAAATTCCCGCCCTTGTGGTTGGGGTGCATACACCCATTAACTGGTGGAAACGGACATCGGCGGTGTGACGCCTCGCACAGGCAGGGATTGCGGACGAACATGAGTCAAGCCCCGGACCAGCGGCATGGCGGCCGGCCGACGTGGCACGTCGCCACGGGAGCGCCCCTTGCGATCATCTGCGGGGTGGCCCTCGTCGCCTTCGTCAGCGGCAGCGGTCCCGACTGGCTGCCTCTGCTCGCCGTCGGACCGGCACTCGCCGCCGCCGTAGGGGGTCCGTGGTGCGTCCTGCGGGTGGGCATGCTCGCGGTGGCGCTGGCCGCGGTCCTCGGCGCCGACAAGGGAACGCCCGGCGACAAGCTGGCCATCGTGGTGGCCGCGCTGGCCGCGGTCACCCTGGCGAGCGCGCTGGGCGCCGCGGTCCGGGGGCGCCGCGAGCGCGTGCTCGCGGCTGTCCGGTCGGTCGCCGAGGCGGCGCAGCACGCGCTGCTGCTGCCCGTGCCGGAGACCGTCGGCCCCTTCCAGGTGGCCGTACGCTACAGCGCCGCCGCGGCGGAGGCCCGGATCGGCGGCGACCTGTACGCCCTGGTGCCCACCCCGTACGGGGTGCGGCTGATCGTGGGCGACGTCCGCGGCAAGGGCCTGCCGGCGGTGAGCACCGCCGCCCTGGTGCTGGGCGTGTTCCGCGAGGCCGCCTACGACGAGCCCGACCTGCTCGACGTCGTCGACCGCATCGAGCGCAGCCTGGCCCGCAACCTCGGCCCGGACGACTTCGTCACCGCCGTCGTCGTCGGGCACCCCCGCCCGGGCCGCATGGAGGTCGTCAACTGCGGCCACGCCCATCCGCTGCTGCTGCGCGGGGGCGACGTCCTCGCCGTCGAGTCCTCCGGCCACGTCCCGCCGCTGGGGCTGCGCGCCCTCGCCGGGGAGGAGCCGGTGCTCCAGGTGCTGCCCTTCTCCGAGGGCGACCAGCTGCTGCTGTACACCGACGGCGTCATCGAGGCCCGTGACCGCGGCCGCCGCTTCTACCCCCTGGACGAGCGCGTCACGCGCCACCTCACCGACGACCCCGCGCGCACCCTGGCCGCGCTCCACGACGACCTGCTGGACCACGTCGGGGGCAAGCTGCACGACGACGCCGCGCTGCTCCTGCTGCGCAGCACCTCCGGCGCCGCGTCCGTCACCGAGCTGCCCGTCCCCGTCGTGTCCGGCGGTGCGCACAGGGCCCCGGCCGGCTGAGCCTGCGGTCGCGGGAAGGCGCACGAGTGGCGCACTTTTTCGGCGATTTGCTGCACTTCAGACGATATGCGATACGTGGAGGAGGGGCTTTTCACCGCTCGCCGAGGAAGTGCCATGACAGGAGCGCACGAGGACGTCGGGCGCGTGGTCACCGGTCGCTACCGGCTTCTGCGCCGGCTCGGCGTCGGCGGCATGGGACGGGTGTGGCTCGCCTACGACCAGGAGCTGGCCTGCGAGGTCGCGGTCAAGGAGATCGTCCTGCCGCCCGGTGTCCCCGAACGCGAGGTGAGCTCCCGCATCGCCCGGGCCCGCGGCGAGGCCCGGCACGCCGCCCGGCTGCGGAACCACCCCCACGTCGTCACCGTCCACGACATCGTGGAGGAGGACGGCCTCCCGTGGATCGTCATGGAGTTCGTCCCCGGTGCCATGGACCTGGAGGCGGTGGTGCGCGAGCGCGGTCCGCTGCCGCCCGCGGAGGTCGCCCGGATCGGGCTGGCCGTGCTCGACGCCCTCCTGGAGGGCCACCGGCTGGGCATCCTGCACCGCGACGTCAAACCGGCCAACATCCTGCTGACCCATCCCGGCTCGCGGCCCTCCTACCCCACCGAGGGCGGCGGCCGGGTGATGCTCACCGACTACGGCATCGCCCTGGAGCCCAGCTCGGGCGAGACCCGTCTCACCGCGACCCTGGAGATCCTCGGCACCCCGCGCTTCATGGCCCCGGAGCGGGCCAACAACCGGCCGCCCACCGCGGCGGGCGACCTGTTCTCGCTCGGCGCCACCCTGTACTACGCGCTGGAGGGCACCGGGCCCTTCGACCGCGAGACCGCCCTCACCACCCTGAGCGCCCTGCTCTTCGAGCCGCCCGCCCCGCCCCGCCGGGAGACCCGGCTGACACCCGTCCTCGTGGGACTGCTCGCCAAGGACCCCGTGGACCGGATGGGCGCGGAGGAGGCCGCCCGGCGGCTCTCCGCCGTCGCCGCCCAGCCGTACCACCTCCACCCGGCCCCTGCGGCGGAGCCGGCGGCCCCCGCCGGCTCCGCCGCAGGGGCCGGGTGGAGGTGGTACGGC
>NZ_JARAVK010000247.1:0-13207 GCF_033792765.1 Streptomyces sp. PA03-6a
CCCCGCGATGCCGCCCCTCCCCTCGCCTCCACCGCCGGGCTCCCGGCGCACACGACCGGCCCGCTTCCGGGGATCGCCGGCCCCGACCAGATGCGGGCCCGGCTGGAGGAGACCGGCTACCTGGTCGACGACGGCCTCGCCGTCGCCTGCTACCTGGCGCTGACGCTGCACCGCCCGATCTTCTGCGAGGGCGACGCGGGCGTCGGCAAGACCGCACTGGCGCACGCGCTCGCCGGGGCGCTCGGCGCACCGCTGATCCGGCTGCAGTGCTACGAGGGCATCGACGCGTCGCAGGCGCTGTACGACTGGGACTTCCCCCGGCAGCTGCTGCACCTGCGGGCGGCCGAGGCGGCGGGCGTCAGCGACCCGGAGACCCTGGAGGGCGAGCTCTACAGCCGGCGGTTCCTGCTCGCGCGGCCGCTGCTGCGGGCCCTGGAGACCAGCCCCTCGGTGCTGCTGGTCGACGAGATCGACCGCGCGGACGACGAGTTCGAGGCCTTCCTGCTGGAACTGCTGTCGGAGTACTCCGTCACCGTCCCCGAACTGGGCACCCTGCGGGCGCAGTCGCCGCCCGTGGTGGTGCTCACGTCCAACCGGACGCGCGAGGTGCACGACGCCCTGAAGCGGCGCTGCCTCTACCACTGGTTCGACCACCCCGGCTTTGAGCGGGAGCTGGCGATCGTACGGCGCAGGCAGCCGCACGTGGCGGCGCGGCTCGCGGCGCAGGTGACGGCCGTGGTGCAGTGCCTGCGGGAGCAGGACCTGGTGCGGCCGCCCGGGGTGGCGGAGACCATCGACTGGGCGGAGGCGCTGGCCGCGCTGGGGGCGACGGAACTCGACGCGGACCTGGCGATGACCACCCTCGGCTCGGTGCTGAAGTACCGCGAGGACGCGGAGCGGGCACGCTCGCTCGACCTGTCGCAGATCCTCGCCGCGCGGGCGGGCGGGTCGCGGTGAGCACCATGCGCACGGTCACGGCGGACGGCACGGCGGGGGTGGTGGGCTTCGCCCGCGCCCTTCGGGCCGCCGGGGTGCCGGCCGGCCCGGACCGGGTGGCGGCGTTCCTGGCCGCGCTCGGCAGGCTCGACCCGTCGCGGCGCCGCGACGTGTACTGGGCGGGACGGCTGACGCTCTGCGGCGGCCCGGACGACCTGGAGCGCTACGACCGGGTCTTCGCGGCCTTCTTCGACGGCGGGCGGCCGCCGCACCGCCGGGTGCGGCCGGCGGTCCGCCCGGTGCGCCCGCCGGCGGTGCCGCGTGCCGTGCCCGGGGAGCGCACCGCCGGTGAGGAGGCGGGTGACGGCCCCGCCGCGACCGCGCTCGCCAGCGCGACGGAGGTGCTGCGGCACCGTGACGTCGCCGCCATGACCGCGCCGGAGCGTGCCCAACTGCACCGGCTGCTGGCGGTGTTCGCCCTGGACGGCGAACCGCGCCGTACCCCCCGGCGCCGTCCGGCGCGCCGCGGGGACGTGGATCCGCGGCGTACCGTACGGGAGTTGCTGCGCCGGGGCGGCGAGCCTGCCGCGCTCCCGCGGCGGGCCCCGGCCCGCAAGCCGCGCCGGGTGGTGCTGCTGCTGGACGTCAGCGGGTCGATGGCCCCGTACGCGGACGCACTGCTGCGGTTCGCGCACGCCGCCGCGCACGGTTCGCGCGGCCGCACGCCCACCGAGGTCTTCACCCTCGGCACCCGGCTCACCCGGGTCACCCGCGAGATGGCGCGCCGGGACCCGGACGCCGCGATGGCCGCGGTCGGGGCGGCGGTGCCCGACTGGAGCGGCGGGACCCGGCTCGGGGAGACGCTGCGGGCGTTCCTTGACCGCTGGGGGGCACGGGGCACGGCGCGCGGCGCGGTCGTCGTGCTGCTGTCGGACGGCTGGGAGCGCGGCGACCCCGCCCTGCTGGCCGCGCAGATGCGGCGGCTGGCACGCCTGGCGCACCGCGTGGTGTGGGCCAACCCGCGCAAGGCCAGGCCCGGGTTCGCGCCGCTGGCGGCGGGGATGGCGGCGGCGCTGCCGAGCGTCGACGCCTTCGTGGAGGGGCACAGTCTGGGCGCGCTGGAACGTCTGGCCGCCGTGGTGAGAGGAGCCGACGGTGCGTGAGATCCTTCCGGCGCTGAACGACTGGTACGCCTCGGGAACCCCCTTCGGGCTGGCCACGGTCGTGGCGGTGAGCCGCAGCGCACCGCGCGGACCGGGCGCGGCCATGGCGGTGGGACTGGACGACGAGGTCGTCGGCAGCGTCTCCGGGGGCTGCGTGGAAGGCGCGGTCTTCGAACTGGCCAAGGAGGTCGTCGAGTCGGGCGAGGCCCGGATGCACACCTTCGGCTACAGCGATGCCGACGCCTTCGAGGTCGGCCTGACCTGCGGCGGTGAGATCACCCTGCTGGTCCGTCCGGTGTCCCCGGTTACGGACCCGGGCTTCGGCGAGGTGGCGGCCTCCGTCGCCGCGCACCGCCCCGTGGTCACCGCGACGGTGCTGGACGGTCCCGCGCCGCGCGGCGCCACGCTCACGGTGTGGCCGGACCGGGTCGCGGGCACCCTCGGCTCGGAGGGCCTGGACGCGGCGGTCACCGACGACGCCCGCGGTGAGCTGGCCCAGGGCGCGACCGGACAGCGCCACTACGGACGGCACGGCGAACGGCGCGAGGACGACGTGACGGTGTTCCTGCAGTCCTTCGCCCCACCGCCGCGGATGCTGGTGTTCGGCGCGATCGACTTCGCGGCGGCGGTGGCGCGGATCGGGCTGTTCCTGGGCTACCGGGTGACCGTCTGCGACGCCCGTCCGGTGTTCGCCACCCCCAAGCGCTTCCCCGAGGGCGTGGAGGTCGTCGTGGACTGGCCGCACCGCTACCTGGGCGGCACGGAGACCGACGACCGCACGGTGGTGTGCGTCCTCACCCACGACCCCAAGTTCGACGTGCCGCTGCTGGAGGTCGCGCTGCGCCGCCCCGCCGCGTACATCGGCGTCATGGGCAGCCGGCGGACGCACGACGACCGGCTCAAGCGGCTGCACGACACGACGCTGGCTCCGGCCGAACTGACCCGGCTGCGCTCGCCGATCGGGCTGGACCTGGGCGCGCGCACCCCCGAGGAGGTCGCCGTGTCGATCGCCGCCGAGATCATCGCGCTGCGCTGGGGCGGCAGCGGCACCCCGCTGTCGGGCACGGCCGGCGCGATCCACCCTCCGGTGCTCAGGCCGGTGTGACGAGGAGGAGATCATGGAACTGCACCACGAGTTCGAGGTCCCCGTCCCGGTGGCGGACGCCTGGCGGGCACTGCTGGACATCGAGCGCGTCGCGCCGTGCATGCCGGGCGCGACGGTGGAGGAGTACGACGGCGAGACCGTGCGGGGCTCGGTGAAGGTCAAGGTGGGCCCGGTGACGGTGACCTACCGCGGCACGGCGGTCTTCGAGGAGCGGGACGGGACCGCGCACCGCGTCGTGCTGGCCGCCCGTGGCAAGGAGGTCCGCGGCCAGGGCACGGCGCGGGCGACGGTGACCGGCACCCTGGCGGAGAAGGACGGCGCGACGGTCGTCTCGGTGACGACCGACCTCGCCGTGACCGGCCGGCCCGCGCAGTTCGGGCGCGGCGTGATGGCGGAGGTCGGCGACCGCATCATCGGCCAGTTCGCCGACTGCCTCGCCGGCCGGCTGGCCGCCCCGCAGCCCCCTGCCGGGGGCAAGGACGCCACCGAGGACGCGCCCGCCGCACCGGCGGACCACGGGGACGAACCCATCGACCTCCTCCGCATCGCCGGCGCCCCGGTCGCCAAACGCGCCGCGGCCGCCGGCCTGCTGGCCGCGGGCGTCGGTGCGCTCGTCGTCTTCCTGCTGCGCCGCCGCCGCTGACGCGGACGCGGACGCGGGCGCGGGCGATGCGCGGCCGACGCCGAGCCGGTGCCGGGGGGCAGCAGGGCGTTGGCCGTGGTGCGGGCGGGCTCAGAAGTTGATCATGTGGCCGGCGAGGCCGTGGACCGCTTCCTGGACGGCCTCGCTGAGGGTGGGGTGGCCGTGGACGTTGCGGGCCAGTTCGGCCGCAGTGAGGTCCCACTTCTGGGCGAGCGTCAGCTCGGGCAGCAGCTCGGTGACCTCGGGGCCGATCAAGTGGCCGCCGAGGAGTTCGCCGTACTTGGCGTCGCTGATGAGCTTCACGAAGCCGCTCGCGTCGCCGAGGCCGTGCGCCTTGCCGTTGGCGGTGAAGGGGAACTTGGCCACGCGCACGTCGAGGCCGCGCTCACGGACCTGCGCCTCCGTCCACCCGAAGCTGGCGATCTGCGGCTGGCAGAAGGTGACGCGCGGGATCATCACGTAGTCCAGCGACATGGTCTCGGCCTCCGCGATGGTCTCGGCGGCGACCACGCCCATGGCCTCGGCGGCGTGCGCGAGCATCAGCTTCGCCGTGACGTCGCCGATGGCGTAGATGTGCGGGACGCTGGTGCGGCAGAACTCGTCGATGTCGATGGCGCCGCGCTCGGTGAGCCGGACCCCGGTCTGCTCCAGGCCGTAGCCGGAGATGCGCGGCTGGAAGCCGATCGCCTGGAGCACCTTGTCCGCCTCGAGCGTCTGCCGCTGGCCGCCGGTGGTCACCATGACCTTCACCGGGCCGCCCGCGTCGTTGATCGCCTCCACCCGGGTCGAGGTGAGCACGTCGATGCCCAGCTTGTGGTACTGGCGGGCGAGTTCGGCCGACACCTCCTCGTCCTCCAGCGGCACGATCCGGTCGAGGAACTCCACGAGGGTCACCTTCACCCCGTAGTTGTGCAGGACGTACGCGAACTCCACGCCGATCGCGCCGGCGCCCGCGATGAGGATGCTCCGCGGGAGCGTGTCCGTCATGATCTGCTCCTCGTAGGTCACGACCCGCTCGCTGAGCGAGGTGCCGGGGAGCAGTCTGGTGGTCGCGCCGGTGGCGATGATGCAGTGGTCGAAGGTGACCGTCTCGCTGCCGCCGGAGCCCAGCGCGACGTGCAGGGTGTGGTCGTCGGTGAAGGTGCCGTGGCCCTCGAACTTCGTGATGTCGTTCTTCTTCATCAGGAAGTGGACGCCCTTGACCCGGCCGTCCGCGACCTTGCGGCTGCGCGCGAAGGCCTCGCGGTAGTCGAAGCTGACCTCGCCGTTCACCCGGATGCCGAAGGTCCTGGCCTCCTTGGTGAAGATGTGCGCCAGTTCGGCGTTGCGCAGCAGGGCCTTGGAGGGGATGCACCCCACGTTGAGGCACACCCCGCCCCAGTAGCGCTCCTCGACGATCGCCGTGCGCAGGCCCAGCTGGGCGGCCCGGATGGCGGCGACGTACCCCCCGGGACCCGCGCCCAGGACGACGACGTCAACGTGTGTGCTCATGCGGCGACCCCTGTGTGGACCACGGTGCGGAAGCTCGAGCGGGCCGGACGGTCCCGTCGCCCACGATCACGCGCCGGGGGCGGCCGCGCAACACGGGGGTGGCGTCCGCCGCGTCGCGTCGGCCGCCCGGCGTACGTCCGGGTCCTGGGCGGATCAGTTGTCCGCGACGAACTGGCGGGCGAGCGCGTCGCCCACGGAGACCGCCTTGGCGTGGCTCTCGATCGGCGCGACGGAGGAGTTCTTGAAGAGGATGTACGTCACGCCGGACTCCGCCCCGCCGGTCTCCGGGTCGGGGTCGATCCCGAGGGCCTGCGCGGTGGCGTACGAGGCCTCGCCGATGATCGCGGTGGGGCCGGTGTCGCCGACGACTGCGTACTCGACCCGGCCTCCGTACACGACGGCCACCACGCCGCCGCCCTTGATGCCGGCGCCGCGGTAGTCCCAGGTGCCGCTGGGGCTGGGGACGACGACGTAGGGGAGCGTCTCGGCGTTGAGCGGGCGGCCGTCCGACTGGTGGAAGGCCGTGTCGTCCTGGAACCAGGGGTCGGTGTCCCAGTTGCAGCGGGCGGTGACCTGGCCGTCGCAGTCGATGTCCATGTCGGCCTTCCAGAACACGGCGCCGTTGGCACCGCAGACCGGGACGGTGGCGGAGGTCTCCTCGTCGGTGCGGTACCTGCCGCTGGAGATCTGCGTACAGCCGTTGACCTTGGCCAGTAACTGGGCGGCCGTGACCGAGCCCTCCTGGGGACTGCGGGGGGACGACCCGGCGGTACCGGCGGCGCCGGCGGCGGGGGTGAGGAGGGCGGCCAGCAGGGTGGCTCCGGCCCCGGCGGTGGCCAGTGCGAGGCGCTTGCGCACAGGGACTCCTTCCGTTAGGAAACTTTCCTAACTCACAGCTTGGCATCTTGTCGGGGCCATGCCAAGAGGACGAAGGTCCCGCCGGCGAAGGACCCGAAGATGACCGAAAGACCGAGGGCACGCCGCCGCGCGCCGCCTACGGTGGGGGGCTGATCCGCATGCCCGGCATGCACGCAGCCGGCCCCAGGAGGTACCCCCGTGGCACTGACGACCCGCGCGACCCGAGCCCTCGGAGCAGTCGCGGCGGTGACGCTCGCCGGAGCCACGCTCGCCGCCTGCGGCACGGAGCACATGATGCAGACCGCCGGCAGCGCCGCCTCGGCGCCCTCCGTCCGTGCCGCCTCGCCCTCCGCGCCCTCCGCGCCGCCCGCGCCCTCGTCGGCCCCCGCTGCGACGCCGTCCACGGCACCCGGCGCCCCGTCCGGCACGCCGGGCGCGGCCCGCACCCCGGCGGGCACCGCGCACCACGACGCCCCGCACCACGAGACCGCGCACCACGAGACCGCCGCCCCGGGGACCGCCCGGCCGCAGGCCCCCGCGCAGGGCGCGGACCCGCAGCGCGGCGGCGCGGGGGCCCACGGCACCGCGGTCCAGGCCCCCGCCCGTGGCACGTCCATGACCGCGCGCTCGATCCAGCACGGCGTGGAGGCCCCGGGCAGGTCGGTGGCCCTCACCTTCGACGACGGCCCGGACCCGGTGTGGACCCCCAAGGTCCTGGACGTGCTCGCCCGGCACCACGCCAAGGCCACCTTCTGCGAGATAGGCCCCAACGCCGGCGCCCACCCCGACCTGGTGCGGCGGATCGCCGCCGCGGGCCACCGGCTGTGCGACCACTCCGTCCACCACGACGAGGCGCAGAGCCGCAAGTCGCAGGAGTACAACCGCCACGAGATACTCGACGCCCAGCGCGAGATATCCCGCGCCGCCGGCTCCGGCGACACCGCGCTGTGGTACTACCGGGCCCCCGGCGGCGACTTCTCCCCCGCGATCCGCGCCATCGCCGCCGACCACGGACTGCGCCCGCTCGGCTGGACCGTCGACTCCGACGACTGGCGCCGCCCCGGCGCGGACGCCATCCTCGCGACCGTGAACTCCGAACTGAAGCCGGGCGCCATCGTGCTCATGCACGACGGCGGCGGCGACCGCAGCCAGACCGTGCAGGCGCTGGAGACCCTGCTCGACCGGCTCGACGCGGCCGGCTACACCTACACCTTCCCCCAGCGCTAGGTCCGCGGCCCGGGCCCGGCCCCGCCGGGGCGCGCCCGCGTGCGGAGCTGGTCGAGGATGGGGGAAACGGAGGACACGACCCGCGTTCTTCTCACACCCCGTGACGATTCCCTGCACACGGGCTGCGCCGGGGCCCCGGAGGCGGTGTAATGACCACGTGGTCAGCGACGGCGCGAAAGGACGCAGAGTTCGGGCGCTGTCCGCCGAGCTCGCGCTCAAAACGCTCCGATCCGACCTTGGCCAGTCCGCCCGCCTGCGATCCGTCATCGAACAGGCGCTGGTCTTCACCGGTGCGACCCACGTCGCCGTGTACGCGCCCTCGGAGACCGGCGGGGAGTTGTGCCTGGTCGCCTCGGCCGGGGTGCCGCGCGCCCTGCACGGGCTGCGCCAGAGCTACGCGACGGACGGCGGTTCCCCCATGGCCGTCTCCGTGCGCCAGGACCGCGTGGTGTCCGCGGGGCCCGCGGAGGTCGCCCGGCTGACGGGGAACGGGTCGCCGGAGCCGCTGGAGGTCTCGCTGACCGCGCTGCCGCTGCGGGCGGACCATGTGTGCGTCGGCTGCCTGGTGGCGGTCACGGACCAGCCCGGGGGCTTCGACACGGAGGACCGGCAGCGCCTGGAACTGTTCGCCACCGCGATCGGCCACCCCGGCCCCACGCCCGGCGACGCGTGCGGCGACGCCGACCCGATGGCCGGGGCGGAGTCACGGGGCACCGGGTTCACCCTCGACATGGACACCGGCTGGATCAACGTGGGCGACGACGTGCTCACCCTGTTCGGCCTGGAGCCCTCGGCGTTCGACGGCCGGGTGGAGACCCTGCTCGCGCTGACCCTCCCCGAGGACCTGCCCGCGCTGATGTCGGTGGTGGAGGCCGGGCACATGGCCACCGGCGACCGCGAGCTGGAGTTCCGCATCCGCCGGCCCTCCGGGGAACTGCGCTGGCTACGGCTGCGCGGGCGGGTGCTGTTCGCCCCGGACGGCCGCCCCGTACGGCTGCTGGGCACGGTAGGGGACGCCTCACGGATGCGCGCCGGGGTCAACGACGTGGGCCGGGTGCAGCAGCTCGCCGCCGACCTGGCCAACGCCGCGACCGTACGGGACGTCAGCGCGGTGGTGGTGACGGCGCTGCGCCGCCCGCTGAACGCCGACCGGGTCGCGCTCGCCGAACTGGAGAACGACCGGCTGGTGGTCACCGTCCTCGACCCTGCGGACCCCTCCGCGTGGCCCGAGGTGTGGCGCACCGAATGGCGTTCGGAATGGCCGGACGCACCGACCCGGGCCATGCCCACGCTGGCGACCGCGCTGCGCGAGGGCCGGGTCGCCTTCTGGCCGGCCGGGGCACCGCTGGAGTCCACGCTGGCCGGGGTGGGCCCCGGCGGACTCGCGGTGCTGCCGCTCCCCGCGGCCGGACGGGTCGTCGGCTGCTGCCTCATCGGCTGGGACGAGCCCCACGAGTTCGGCGCGGACGAACGCGCCGTGCTGACCGCCGCGGCCGGGCTGGTCGGCCAGGCGCTGGTCCGGGTACGGGCCTTCGACGCCGAGCACGAGCTGGTCGGCACCCTCCAGCGCACCCTGCTGCCGCGCCGGCTCCCGGTGCTGCCGGGCGGCGTCGCGGTCGCCCGGTACCTGCCGACGACCGGCGGGCTGGAGGTCGGCGGCGACTGGTACGACGTCATACCCCTGCACGACCACCACGTCGCCCTCGTCATCGGCGACGTCCAGGGGCACAACGCCGGGGCCGCCACGCTCATGGGCCAGATGCGCACCGCGATCCGCGCCTATGCCGTCGAAGGCCACTCCCCCGACGTCGTCGTGTCGCACGCCAACCGCCTGCTCATGGGTATGGAGACCGACCTCTTCGCGACCTGCTGCTACGTCAGCATCGACATGGAGGAGGGCAGTGCCTGGTGCGTGCGCGCCGGTCACCTGCCCCCGGTGCTGCGGTTCCCGGACGGCACCACCCGGACCGTGGAGGGCGACGGCGGGCCTCCGCTGGGCGTCGTCGACGACGCGGACTTCCCGCTGATCCCGCTGCGGCTGCAGAACGGCACCGTCCTCGCGCTGACCACGGACGGCCTGGTCGAGTCCGCCGAGCTCCCGATGGACGAGGGCATCGCGCGGATGTCGCGCGAGCTGTCCGAGGCCGACCCCTCCCACCTGGGCCGCATGGCCGACGCCCTGCTGAGCGACGCCACCCGCAGCGACGACATCGCGCTGCTGCTGATGCGTTACGACGGCATGGCCGTCAAGCCCGTGCGCGAGAGCTGGACGGTGTGGCGGCTCCCCGACGCCGCCTCGCACGCCCGCCGGTTCACCGCCCGCACGCTGCGTGCGTGGGGGCTCGGCGAGGCGGCCGACACGGTGCTGCTGGTCGTCTCCGAGCTGGTCACCAACGCCCTGGTGCACACCGAGGGCCAGGTCCGTCTGGACATCACGCTCACCGGCGACCGGCTGCGGATCGCCGTGGGCGACGGCTCGCCGCGGACGCCGGTCAAGCCGGCGATCATCAACTGGCACGACACCGGCGGCCGCGGCATCCTCCTCGTCGAGGCGCTGTCGGCGGCCTGGGGCACGATGCCGCTCAGCGGCGGCAAGCAGGTGTGGTGCGAGATCCCCGTCCACCCCCCGCACGTCGAGCCGGGCAGCGGCAGCTGACGCGAGCTGCCGGGGGTGCGCGCGAGGGACCGGTTGCACGGGCGGCAGTTGCGCCCGGCGCCTGACGCGGCCTGGGGCGACGGCACGCGTCCCCGCCACGAGGTGCCGCCGGCCGGATCCCGTGGGTCCTCGCGCACCGGACGCCTCAGGCCGTCCGCGTCGGCCCACGCGCCGAGACGGCCATGGGAAGCCTCCCGAGGGCAGGAGTCCCCCGCCCGCCGGGGGCAGTCGCGTCGGCGTGAGCGTGGGACGCAGCCCTGACCGGGCGGCGTGCGTCCGCGCCGCGGGGTGTTCCTGCGCCCGGCCGGGGTTCCGACGACGAGGCACTGCCCGCCCCGGCCGGCACGGTGAACCCGACCCGGCCAAGGGCCGGTTCCGGCGGCCCGCGTGTCGCCAGCGCGACGCCCGGAACCCGGCGTGGCGGTTGCGCCGGCGCCTCCGGCCGTCCACGCGGGAGCAGCGCCAGGCCGGGTGGGGGTCGCCTCGGACGACACAGCCCCGGACGGACGCCGCGCCCCGAATCCTGCCCCGGCACGTGTGAGTTACCCCTGTCGGGGGCCACTGGGCACGGCGGCCCGGCCGCGGCAGCCCCGAGCACGGGGCCCGCATCCGCACCACGTGAAGCACCCGCACCGTCACGCGCGGACCGCACGGCCGCTCCGAACCCGCCCCGTGCGCAGGCACGTTGCGGCCGGGTCGGACGCCGGCAGCGGGTCCGCGAGGGGCCGGTCGGCTTGGTGCTCCAACCGTGACCTGCAGCACCTCTTCCCGACATGCCGACCAGTCGGTATCGTGCGGCCACCCCGGGGCACCGACGCCCCGGGGCGTACCGGTCGAACCTGCCCGTCCCCCACCGCGCCCGCACACCCTCGCCACGCAAGCCGCTTGGAGACCGCGCGATGACGTACTACGGCGACACCTGGCACCACCGGCAACCACCGCAGCCCGCACCGGCGCCGGCACCACCACCGCGACCACCCGTGCGGCCCGTCGAGCTCAGGCGGCTGCGTTCGGCCTACCGGCTGCTGCGGCGGGTCTCGGCGCTCACCGCGCTCGGCTACTTCCTGGCCTTCCTCCTGCTCTCCGTGCTCGCGCGGGACACCATGGGCACGAGGGTCGCCGGACAGCTGACGCTGGGCACGCTGATGGGGCTGTCGCAGCTCGCCGTCACGTTCGCGGCGATCCGCTGGTACGAGCGCAGCGCGCGGCGGTCGGTGGACCCGCTGGCGCTGCGCGTACGGCAGCGGGAGACGGCCGACGGGGCCGCCCGGTGAACCGGTTCGCGGCCGCATACGACTCGGGGACGCAGACCGTCGTCCTGCTCTTCTTCACGTTCCTGGTGACCTGCACGCTGCTGCTCAGCGTCTTCGCCGGGCCGGACCGGGACGACCTCGCGGAGTTCTACACGGGCTACCGCACCCTCACCCCGTTCAAGAACGGCCTGGCCATCGCGGGCGACTACATCTCCGCCGCGACCGTCCTCAGCACCACCGGCATCATCGCGCTCTTCGGCTACGACGGCTTCGTGCTGGCGACCAGCACCGGCATGTCGCTGGTGGTGCTGATGTTCCTGCTCGCCGAACCCCTGCGCAACGCGGGGCGGTTCACCATGGGCGACGTCTTCGCCCGTACGATGCGCGGCCGGTCCGTGCGGATCGCCGCCAGCGTGGTCACCCTGGCCGCGTGCCTGCCGTTCCTCATCGTGCAGCTGTCGGGGGCGGGTTCGCTGCTCACCGCCATCCTGGACATCCACCTCGACGGTGCGCGCACGGTCTCCATTGCCATGATCGGCACCTTGATGGTCGTCTACGCGGCGATGGGCGGGATGCGGGGCACGGCGCTCATCCAGATCATCAAGATCGTGATGCTGCTGGGCAGTAGCGCCGTGGTCGCCGCGCTCGTCATGAGCCGCTTCGGCTGGAGCGCGGACGCCCTGCTGCGTGCCGCGCAGGCGGGCAGCGGGGCCGGCGAGGCGTACCTGCGGCAGGGCCTGGAGCTGGGGCGGACCACCGAGGGGAAGCTGGACTTCATCGGGCTGCAGCTCACGGTCGTCCTCGGGGTGGCCTGCCTGCCGCACGTGACGATGCGTCTGCACTCGGCGCCCGACGCCCCCGCCGTGCGCCGCTCGATGTCCTGGGCGGTCGGCGCGGTCACCACGTTCTGCCTGCTGGGCACGGTCATGGGGGCGGGCGCGGCCGCCATGGTCGGCGCCCGGCTGATCACGGGTGCCGACCCCGAGGGCCGTACGTCGGTGCTGATGCTGGCCCGGGCGTTCGGGGAGGCCGCGCCGTCGATCGGCGAGACGCTGCTGTACGCCGCCGTCTGCGGGACGGTGTTCGTGACGCTGCTGTCGTCGGTGTCGGGACTGACCCTCGCCGCGGCCTCGTCACTGGCGCACGACCTGTTCGGGCACGCGATGCGCGACGGGCGGGCCGCCCCGCGCACCGAACTGGCGGTGGCCCGCTGGGCGGCCGTGGGTGTCGGCGCGGCGGCGGTGGCCCTGGCCGCGCTGGTCCAGGACTGGAACGTCGCCGTCATGACGACGACCGCGCTGGCGATCGGCGCCTCGGCGGTGGCGCCGGCCCTCACGTACTCGTTGTTCTGGCGGGGCTTCGGCCGCACCGGCCTGCTGGCCGCGCTGTACGGCGGCACGGGGTGCGTCCTGCTGCTGACGGTGTTCTCCACGGCGGTGTCCGGCGGTCCCACGGCGCTCTTCCCGGACCGTGACTTCCACTGGTTCCCGCTGCAGACCGCCGGGTTGGTGTCCATCCCCTTCGGCTTCCTCGCCGGCTGGCTCGGCAGCCGCTACGACCGGCGGCGCCGCGATGGGACGGCCGCCGAGAGCCGGCGGCGCTACGAGGCGGGCGAGGCACGGCTGCTGGCGGGCGCCGGCTAGCTCAACTCCCCGTCGCCGGGGGCTTGTCAGCGCTTCGGACGGGGCTCACCCTCAGTCGGAACCGAATCCGATTCTGATTCGGTCGGGCTGGGAGGAGACCTCCCGGACGGCAGGCCGGCCCGCCGCCGGAGCGCCGGGCCGCCCGCGCGTGCCGGGTCGCCCCGACCATGACGTTCTCCAGCACGGTCAGCCGGGGGAACAGCCCGAGACCCTGCAGGGTCCTGGCGATGCC
>NZ_JARAVK010000248.1:0-13096 GCF_033792765.1 Streptomyces sp. PA03-6a
GTTGTCGAGCCGGTCGGCGAGGGGGCCGGCCGGGGCGGGGGAGCGTCGTTACGCAGGTCGCCCAGCGCGCACGCGCCGGTGATCCGCGACAACGGAG
The DNA here is from genome assembly GCF_033792765.1 of Streptomyces sp. PA03-6a. Lineage (NCBI taxonomy): Bacteria > Bacillati > Actinomycetota > Actinomycetes > Kitasatosporales > Streptomycetaceae > Streptomyces > Streptomyces sp. PA03-6a. The sequence continues at coordinate 98 of NZ_JARAVK010000248.1, forward strand.
GGGCGCCGACACCATGCCACCCCATCTCGCCGGAGGCAGTGAAGGGCCGGACCGGCTGCGCCCGTTGGTCGAGGTCGTGCTCGGCGCGCTCGCGGCGGGCGCGGCCGCCCGCAAGGGGCCGCTTCCCGCGGGTGGTCCCGGGGCGGTCGCGCGGCGGGTACGGGAGGTGCTGGGGGAGGCCCTGCCGGAGGACGGCACCGGGGCGGCGGAGGCGCTGCGCGCTCTGGTCGGGGTTGTCGCCGAGGGGGCGGCCGACCCGGCGGACCCGTTGTGCGCCGCCCATCTGCACTGCCCGCCGCTGGGGGCGGCCGTGGCGGCCGACCTGGCCGCGAGCGCGCTCAACCCGTCGATGGACTCCTGGGACCAGGCCCCGGCCGCGACCGCCCTGGAGGCGGAGGTCGCCCACGCGCTGGCCCGTCTGGTCCACCCGGATGCGGCCGCGCCGGACGCGCTGGTCACGACCGGCGGCACGGAGTCCAACCAACTGGCCTTGCTGCTGGCGCGGGAGAGCGCCCAGGGCGTTCCGGGCGGCGTGCGGGTCGTCGCCGGGGCCAACGGCCACCACAGCGTCCCGCGGGCCGCCTGGCTGCTCGGGATGCCCGCTCCCGTCGTCGTGGACACCCCCGGCGGGGTGCTCGACCCGGAGCGGGTGCGGGCCGCGCTCGCCGCGGGCGGGGGGCCGGCCCTGCTGGTCGCCACCGCGGGCACCACGGACTCGGGCGACATCGACCCGCTCCCCGAACTCGCCCGCGTCGCGAGGGAGTACGGCGCGCGTCTGCACGTGGACGCCGCCTACGGCGGGTCGCTGCTGTTCAGCGACCGGGAGGCGGTGAGGCTCACCGGGCTGCGGGAGGCCGACACCGTCACCCTGGACCTGCACAAGCTGGGCTGGCAGCCCGTGGCGGCCGGGGTGCTCGCGGTGCGCGAGGCCGCGCTGCTGCGCCCGCTGGACCACCGCGCCGACTACCTGAACGCCGCCGACGACACCGAGGCCGGCTTCCCCGACCTGCTCGGCCGCTCGCTGCGCACCTCCCGCCGCCCCGACGTGCTGAAAATCGCCGTCACGCTGCGCGCCCTCGGCCGCCGCGGGCTGGGCGGGCTCGTCGAGGCGGTCTGCGACCACGCCCGGTACCTGGCGGACCTGGTGGAGCGGCATCCCGCACTGACCCTGCGGGCCCATCCGGCCGTCAGCACCGTGCTGTTCCGCCCCACCGGCGCCGGCGACGAGGAGGTCGCCGCGATCCGCCGCCGGCTCATGCTCGACGGCCGCGCCGTCCTCGGCCGGGCCCGCGCCGACGGACGGCTCTGGCTCAAGGCCACCCTGCTCAACCCGACCACCACGCCCACCGACCTCGAGGCTCTGCTCACGCTCGTATGCGCGACCCACCAGGAAGGCAGCACCCCCCGATGACCGCCACCGACGACCACGACCCCCACCGGGACCAGCCCTACGACCTGCTCGGCATCGGGATCGGCCCGTGCAACCTGTCCCTGGCCGCCCTCGCCGACGGCGTCCCGTACCTCAGCGCCGCCTTCTACGAGCAGGAGCGCTCCTTCCGCTGGCACCCCGGGCTGCTGCTCGACGACGCCACCCTCCAGGTGCCCTTCCTCGCCGACCTGGTGAGCCTGGTCGACCCCACGAGCCGGTGGAGCTTCCTGAACTACCTCAGGACCCACGAGCGGCTCTACCCCTTCTACTTCGCCGAGCGCTTCCACGCGCACCGCACCGAGTACGACGCCTACTGCCGCTGGGTCGCCGAGTCGCTGCCCAGCACCCGCTTCGGGCACCAGGTCGACACCGTCCGCTGGAACCCCGGGCGCGCCGTCTTCGAGGTGGACCACACCCAGCTCGACGCCGACGGCCAGGCCGAGGCCCTCGGCCGCACGTACGCCCGCAACCTGGTGCTCGGCGTCGGCAGCGCGCCGTACGTGCCCGAGCCGCTGCGGCCGCTCGCCGAGTCGCCCGCCGTCCCCGTCGTGCACTCCGCGCACTACCTGGAGCACCGGGACCGGTTGCTGGCCGCCGAACACGTCACCGTCGTCGGCTCCGGGCAGTCGGGCGCCGAGGTCTTCCTGGACCTGCTGCGCGCCCGGCCCGCCGGGCGCGAACGGCTGACGTGGATCGCCCGCAGCCCCTCGTTCGCCCCGATGGAGTACAGCAAGCTCGGCCTGGAGCAGTTCACCCCCGACTACACGCGGTTCTTCCACGGGCTGTCCGAGCCGGTCCGCGACGAGCTCCTGCCCCGGCAGTGGCAGCTGCACCGGGCCATCGACCACGGCACGATCGGCGCCGTCCACGACGAGCTGTACCGCCGCACCCTGGGCGGCGGCTGGCCGGACGCGGTCCTCACCCCCGGCGTGACGGTCCGCACCGCCGGCCGGATGGGCATGGGAGCCGTGGAACTCCACCTGGAGCACGAGCAGCAGGGCACCCGCAGCCGGCTGATCACCAACGCGGTCGTCCTCGCCACCGGCTACCGGGAGCGCTCCCTGGACGCGCTGCTCGCCCCGATCCACCCCTACATCCGCCGTGACGCGGCCGGCCGGCCCCGGATCGACGGGAGCCACCGGCTGGAGCTCGACCCGGTGGTCGCGAGCACCGGCGCGGCCGTCCACGTGCAGAACGCCGAGCGCCACACCCACGGCGTCGGCGCCCCCGACCTGGGGCTGGCCGCGTGGCGCTCGGCGGTCGTCCTCAACGCGGTGACCGGCAAGGAGCCCTACCCGCTGCCCTCCCGTACGGCCTTCACGACCTTCGGGCTCGGCGCGGCCACCAACCCGGTCAGCCCTTGGACCGCGACTTCTCCTTGCGCAAGGCCCGCAGGTATTCGCGGTTCATAGCGGCGATCGACGGCAGCGGGATGCCCTTGGGGCAGGCCGTCGCGCACTCCCCGGTGTTGGTGCAGCCGCCGAAGCCCTGGTCGTCCATGGCGGCGACCATGTCCAGCACCCGGGTCTCGCGCTCGGGCTGCCCCTGGGGCAGCACGTTGAGGTGGTTGACCTTGGCCGAGGTGAACAGCATCGCCGAGCCGTTGGGGCAGGCCGCCACGCACGCGCCGCAGCCGATGCACTCCGCGTGCTCGAAGGCGAAGTCGGCGGCCTCCTTCGGGACGGGCGTGGCGTGCGCCTCGGGGGCGCTGCCGGTCGGCACGGAGATGTAGCCGCCGGCCTGGATCACCCGGTCGAAGGCCGAGCGGTCGACGACCAGGTCCTTGACCACCGGGAAGGCGGCGGCCCGCCACGGCTCGACGTCGACGGTGTCGCCGTCCTTGAAGTGCCGCATGTGCAGCTGGCAGGTGGTGGTCCGCTCCGGGCCGTGCGCCTGCCCGTTGATCACCATGCCGCAGGCGCCGCAGATGCCCTCCCGGCAGTCGTGGTCGAAGGCGACGGGCTCGTCGCCCGCGAGGATCAGCTCCTCGTTGAGGACGTCGAGCATCTCCAGGAACGACATGTCGGGACTGATGTCCTCGACACGGTAGGTGACCATGGCGCCCTCCTCCTCGGAGGACGGCTGGCGCCAGATGCGCAGGGTGAGGTTCACGCGTAGCTCCGCTGGGTGGGGTGTACGTACTCGAAGTCGAGGGCCTCCTTGTGGAGCACCGGGTCCTCGCCGGCGCCGGTGAACTCCCAGGCCGCGGCGTACGAGAAGTCCTCGTCGTCGCGCAGGGCCTCGCCGTCCGGGGTCTGGCTCTCCTCGCGGAAGTGGCCGCCGCAGGACTCGGTGCGGTGCAGGGCGTCCAGGCACATCAGCTCGGCCAGCTCCAGGAAGTCCGCGACCCGGTTGGCCTTCTCCAGCGACTGGTTGAGGTCGTCGCCGCTGCCGGGCACCTTCACCCGGCGCCAGAACTCCTCGCGCAGCGCCGGGATCCGCTCCAGCGCCTTGCGCAGCCCCGACTCGTTGCGGGCCATGCCGCACTCGTCCCACAGGAGCTCGCCGAGCTCGCGGTGGAAGGAGTCCGGGGTGCGGTCGCCGTCCACGGACAGCAGCAGGTTCAGCCGGTCCTCGACGTCGGCGACGGCCTCGGCGACCGCGGGGTGGTCCGGCGTGACGGTCTCGTGGGGGCCGCGCGCCAGGTAGTCGTTGATCGTGGCCGGGAGCACGAAGTAGCCGTCGGCCAGGCCCTGCATCAGGGCGCTGGCGCCGAGCCGGTTGGCGCCGTGGTCGGAGAAGTTGGCCTCGCCGATGGCGAACAGGCCCGGGACCGTGGTCTGCAGGTCGTAGTCGACCCACAGGCCGCCCATCGTGTAGTGCACGGCGGGGTAGATCCGCATGGGCCGGGTGTACGGGTCCTCCGCGGTGATCCGCTCGTACATCTCGAAGAGGTTGCCGTACTTCTCCTCCACCTTGGCGCGGCCCATGCGGGCGATCGCGTCGGCGAAGTCCAGGTAGACGCCCTGGCCGCCCGGGCCGACGCCGCGGCCCTCGTCGCAGACGTTCTTGGCGGCGCGGGAGGCGATGTCGCGGGGCACCAGGTTGCCGAAGGCGGGGTAGATCCGCTCCAGGTAGTAGTCGCGCTCGTCCTCGGGGATCTCGTGCGGCGGACGGTCGTCGCCCTTGGCCTTCGGCACCCAGATGCGGCCGTCGTTGCGCAGCGACTCGCTCATCAGGGTGAGCTTGGACTGGTGGTCGCCGGAGCGCGGGATGCAGGTGGGGTGGATCTGCGTGAAGCAGGGGTTGGCGAAGTACGCGCCGCGCCGGTGCGCCCGCCAGATGGCGGTGGCGTTGGAGCCCTTGGCGTTGGTCGACAGGTAGAAGACGTTGCCGTAGCCGCCGGTCGCCAGCACCACGGCGTCGCCCATGTGCGTCGAGACCTCGCCCGTCACCAGGTCGCGGGCGACGATGCCGCGGGCCTTGCCGTCCACCACGATCAGGTCGAGCATCTCGGTGCGCGGGTGCAGTTCCACGTTGCCCGCGTCGATCTGCCGGGACAGTGCCTGGTAGGCGCCGAGCAGCAGCTGCTGGCCGGTCTGGCCGCGGGCGTAGAAGGTGCGGGAGACCTGGACTCCGCCGAAGGAGCGGGTGTCCAGCAGGCCGCCGTACTCGCGGGCGAAGGGCACGCCCTGGGCCACGCACTGGTCGATGATCTGCACCGACACCTCGGCGAGGCGGTGCACGTTGGACTCGCGGGCGCGGAAGTCGCCGCCCTTGACGGTGTCGTAGAACAGGCGGTGCACGCTGTCACCGTCGTTGCGGTAGTTCTTCGCCGCGTTGATGCCGCCCTGGGCGGCGATCGAGTGCGCCCGGCGCGGTGAGTCCTGGTAGCAGAACTGCACGACGTGGTAGCCCTGTTCGGCCAGCGTCGCCCCCGCGGAGCCGCCCGCCAGACCCGTGCCGACCACGATCACGGTGTGCTTGCGGCGGTTGGCGGGGTTGACCAGCTTCGCCTCGAACCTGCGGCGGTCCCAGCGCTCCGCGATCGGCACGTCCGGCGCTTTGGTGTCGGCGATCGGCTCGCCCAGTCGGTACTCCACGGTCAGTCCACCAATCCGGTCATCACGGAGACGGGTACGACGAGGAAGCCGGCGGTCAGCGCCGCCGCCAGCACGTTCGCCGTGATCTTCAGCGCGCGGTCGCGGCGCTTGTTCACCGCCCCCAGGGTCTGCGCGGCGCTCCAGAAGCCGTGCCTGATGTGCAGGCCGAGGGCGAGCATCGCGACGATGTAGACGACGTCCACCCACCAGATCCGGAAATCGGCCACGATGTTCTCGTAGGGGTGGTGCTCCTTGCCCAGCGGGTTCACGGTGAGCGTGGTCAGGTCCAGGATGTGCCAGACGATGTAGAGGCCCAGGATCACCCCGCCCCAGCGCATCGTCCGGGTCGCGTAGCTCGTCCGCTGCCGCTTGTGCTCGTACTTCGCCGGGCGTGCCTTGATGTCGCGCTTGCTGAGCTGGTAGGCGGCGACGCCGTGCAGCACCACCGCGACCACCAGGCCGGTGCGCTGGATGTACAGGTACCAGCTGTTGTGCAGGGCGGGCTCACCGATGGTGCGCAGCCACGCCGCGTACCCGTTGAACTCCTCGGGACCGAAGAAGATCTTCAGGTTGCCCAGCATGTGCGCGACCAGGAAGAGCAGCATGATCACGCCGGTCCCGGCCATGACCGCCTTCTTGCCCACGGTCGAGCCCCACAGTGCCCGTAGGAGCGACGGGCGGCGGCCCGTACCCGTCGCCCTCGTCCTCGTCGTCGCCAAAGCCATGCGCCCGACGCTAGGTCTGCCTGCCACGAAAGGTCCAAGACATGTTGCGGCTCGTTTCGATAGGTGACACCTATCGCGTTATCGTGCCGATATGCAGCTGCAGCAGCTCGTGTACTTCCTGGCGGTCGCCGACACCCTGCACTTCACCCGCGCCGCCGAACGCGTCCACGTCGCGCAGCCCTCGCTGTCGCAGCAGATCAAGGCCCTGGAGCGGGAGCTGGGCGCGGACCTGTTCAGCCGCGCCCGCGGCAACATCGCGCTGACCGACGCAGGGCAGGCCCTGCTGCCGCTGGCGCGTCGCATCATCGCCGACACCGAGACCGCCACCCAGGAGGTCCAGGAGCTGGTGCACCTGCGCCGCGGCCGGGTGCGCCTCGGCGCGACCCCCAGCCTCGCCACCGGCCTGCTGCCGGACGTGCTGCGCGACTTCCACGACCGCTACCCCGGCATCCGGCTGGTCGTCGAGGAGGGCGGCTCACGCGACCTGGTGCGCGAGCTCGCCTCCGGCAGCCTCGACCTCGCCCTGATCGTGCTGCCGCTGCAGAGCCACGACCCCGCCCTGGACGCCACGCCGCTGCTCCACGAGGACCTGGTGGTGGTGACCGCCACCGACGCGCCGCCGCCCTCCGCGGGGCCCACCCTGCGGGTCGCCGACCTCAGGGACCGGCCGCTGGTCATGTTCCGCAGCGGCTACGACCTGCGGGACCTCACCGTCGCCGCGTGCCGGGCGGCGGGTTTCGAACCGCGCTTCGCGATCGAGGGCGGCGAGATGGACGCCGTGCTGGGCTTCGTGGAGGCGGGACTCGGCCCCGCGGTCGTGCCCAGCATGGTCGCCGGACGCCGGCCCAGGCTGCGTACGACGCCCTTCGAGGCCCCCGGGCTGCAGCGCACGGTCGCCCTGGCGCACCGCAAGGACGCCGAGCCCCCGCGCGCCGCCCGGGAACTGCGCCGCGTGCTCCTGGAACACGTACCGGCCTGAGGCCGGGGGTGCCGGCGTCCTCGGCGCACGGCCACGGCGGAACGCCCGGAGGGCATGTGCACAGCCCGCACATGCCCTCCGGTGTACCGGGACCGCTCGGAAGAACGAGCGGAGGAACGATCGAGGAACTAGAAGACCGGGACGCCGCCGCGGGTCAGCTTCCAGTCCTGCGAGCCGAACCGCGCCGGGTCGATGGAGCCGTTCGCCTGCACCCAGGCGATGATGGTGTTCCGGATCTCCTCGGAGTTCGCCCACACCTGCTGCGCCGCGGCGACCGCGGGGAAGTTGCCGCCGCCGTTGGCGCGGTAGTTGTTGACGGCCAGCACGAAGCGGGCCGACTCGTCGATCGGCGCACCCTGGAAGAGCACGTTCGACACCCGCGAACCGGCCGGGCGGGAGATGTCGACGTCGTAGGTGACGCCGCTGACCACGTCGTAGTTGTAGTCGGGCGTGCCGTTCGCGTTCGTCAGCTTCGCGACGTCGACGGGCGCGTCGGGCGCCGTCTGCACGAAGTAGTTCGCGGAGAACTCGATGTACGCCTTGACCTGGGCACCGGTCAGGATCCGGGCCTCCAGGGTGTTCTCGAAGACGTACAGCCCGGCGACGTCGCGGATGGTGACCTGGCCCGCCGGGATGGAGGCCGTGCGCGAGAAGCACGCGGCCTGCGACAGCACCGGCAGGGAAGCGTGCTCGGTCCCGGCGAGCGCCGCCTTGACCGTCTCGGCCTGGACGAAGTTGATGAAGTCGATGATCGGCGTGTCCTTGTAGGGGGACTCCTGCGCCGACATCGCCGCGGCCGACGTGCCGATCACCTGGTTGACGTAACCCACGACCTCCTTGTGCTCGTCCGAGAGCAGCCGGACGATCCGCGGGTCCTCCTCGACCGTGTTGGAGTTGAGGACGGACGCGCCGACGGTGACGACCTCCCACTTCCCCCGGACCAGCTCCAGGTCGAAGTCGAAGACGGTCAGGCGCTGGCCCCACTTCAGCGGCTCGGAGAGCACCACGCCCTGACCGGTCTGCTGGTTGGCCACCACGTACTCGGGGATCTCGGAGTGGGCGTGGCCGACCAGGATCGCGTCGATGCCCGGCACCTGCTCGGCGACCAGCGCCGCCGCGTTCTCGACGTACGGCAGCTGGTCACCGTAGGAGGAGGTGCCGGAGGAGCCGCTGTGGGCCGAGACGACGACCACGTCGGCGCCCATCGCACGCAGCCGCGGCACGTACTTCGCGGCCTGCTCCTCCAGGCCCGGGAAGGTCATCTTGCCCTGCACGTTGGCCTTGTCCCAGATCGCGATGCCGGGGTTGGTCAGGCCCAGGACCGCCACCTTCACGTCCGGGGCGCCGTCCACGCGCAGCCGGTGGAAGGAGTACGGCGCGAAGGCCGGCCGGCCCGTGCGCGCGTCGAGCGCGTTGGCGCCGAGCAGCGGGAAGTCGCACTGTTCCTCGAACTTGCGCAGCACCGGGATGCCGTAGTTGAACTCGTGGTTCCCCAGCGCCGCGGCGTCGTAGCCGATGGCGTTCATGGCCTGCGCCATCGGGTGCACCGGACCGTGCTTGGCGGTGATCGGGTCGATCCTGGCGTAGTAGTACGACAGCTGGGTGCCCTGGATGGTGTCGCCCGCGTCGATCAGCAGGGTGTTGCGGCGGCCCTTGGCCGCGCGCTGCTGCGTGACCAGGGTGGAGATCTTGGCGAGGCCGACGTCGTTGTGCGCCTTGTCGTCGTACTCCGTGTCCGTGAAGTAGTCCCAGTTGAAGACGTTGCCGTGCAGGTCGGTGGTGCCGAGGACGCTGAAGGAGTACTTCTTCGGCCCGTGACCGTGACCGTTCCCGTGCCCGTGGCGGTCCGTGGCCTGGGCCGGAGCCGCGCCGGCCAGGGCGCCCGCCGTGCCGGCCAGCGCGAGGCCCGCGCCGGTGACGGCGGAGCGGTTGAGGAAGTCCCTGCGGTTCAGCGGCATGCGTCGGCTCCTGGTGTCCGGGGGCGCCTCCGGCGGTCGCCGGGGGCGGGATGATGGTCTGCTGGTGGTGTTAACGCGCGTAGATTCTGGCGCACGGGTGCTCCGGGCAACACCCCCGCCAGGTTGCGAACAGATGACTCGTCACGGCGGTACCGGCCTGGCAAGGTGGGACGCATGAGCACAGAACCGGCCAGGACGTACCCGACGCCCGAGACCCCGCACGTGGGGGTGCGGGGCGAGGCGACCCTCGAGGTCGAGCCCGAGCTCGCCCGGATCGCCGTCACCGTCAGCGCCCGCGGCACCGACCGCCGTGCCACGCTGGACGACCTCAGCCGGCGCAACGCGCAGGTGCTCGACCTCGTCAAGGGCTACACCGACGCCGTTGAGAAGCTGGAGACCGGGGCCTTCGTGATCACCCCCGAGCTGCGGGAGCGGGGCCGCGGCGAGCGCGTACGGGCGTACCACGGCAGCGTGCGCGTGGGGGCCACCCTCACCGACTTCACCGCTCTGGGGGAGCTCACCACCCGGCTGGCCGATCTGGAGCTCACCCGTGTCGACGGCCCCTGGTGGTCGCTGCGGCCCGACTCCCCGGCCTACAGCGAGGCCCGCCGGCAGGCCGTGCGCGACGCGGTGCAGCGTGCCCGCGAGTACGCGGAGGCGCTCGGCGCCCGGCTGGTCGCCCTGGTCGAGCTGGCCGACGAGGGGGTGCAGCAGTCGGCGCCCTTCCGGGCCCGTCCTGCGATGCGGACCGCCGCCTTCGCGGCACCAGGCGGCGCCGAGGACACGGCCCAGGCCCTTGACATGGAGCCGGAGCGACAGAACGTGTACGCGCAGGTCACCGCGCACTTCACCATGACGGCGCCCGACCTGTCGGCCTGAGCCCCGCCCCACCGGCGGTGTGCTCATCGGAGCGGGCCCCAGCTCACTTCACCACTTGTCAACAACCGTTAATCAGGCTGACGTTGGACAGTCGCCTTCCACGAGGTACCTACTGTGAAGTAGGTCATAGGCTCGGTCCATGCGCCGAGCAAAAATCGTCTGCACCCTCGGGCCCGCCACCGACGCCTACGACCAGATCAAGGCCCTGGTCGAAGCCGGTATGGACGTCGCCCGCCTGAACATGAGCCATGGTTGCCACGCCGATCACGAGGAGCGTTACCGGCGCGTGCGCAAGGCCGCCGACGAGAGCGGCCGCAGCGTCGGGATCCTCGCGGACCTTCAAGGCCCGAAGATCCGGCTGGGACGCTTCGCGGAGGGCCCCGTACTGCTTGAACGCGGTGACGAGTTCACGATCACCACCGAGGAGATCGAGGGCGACCGGCTGATCTGCGGCACCACGTACAAGGGCCTGGCCGCCGACGTCACGCGTGGTGAGCGGATCCTCGTCGACGACGGCCGCGTCACCCTGGAGGTCACCGGCGTCGAGGGCACCCGGGTCCGCACCCTGTGCATCGAGGGCGGTCTGATCTCCGACAACAAGGGGCTCAACCTGCCCGGTGTCGCCGTCTCCGTGCCCGCCCTGTCCGAGAAGGACGTCGAGGACCTGCGCTGGGCGCTGCGCACCGGTGCCGACATCATCGCGCTGTCCTTCGTCCGCAGCGGCCGCGACGCCGAGGACGTGCTGCGCATCATGCGCGAGGAGGACCGCCGGGTACCCGTCATCGCCAAGATCGAGAAGCCGCAGGCGGTCGACAACCTCGAGGAGATCGTCGCCGCCTTCGACGGGATCATGGTGGCCCGCGGCGACCTCGGCGTGGAGATGCCGCTGGAGGCCGTGCCCATGGTGCAGAAGCGCGCGGTCGCCCTGGCCCGGCGCAACGCCAAGCCGGTGATCGTCGCGACGCAGATGCTGGAGTCGATGATCGCCTCCTCGCGTCCCACCCGAGCCGAGGCCTCGGACGTCGCCAACGCCGTCATGGACGGCGCCGACGCGGTCATGCTCTCCGGCGAGACCAGCGTCGGCAAGCACCCCGTCGAAACGGTCAGGACCATGGGCCGGATCGTCGCCGCCGCCGAGGAGGACATGCTCGCGGCCGGCCTGCCGCCGCTGACCGAGCAGAACAAGCCCCGCACCCAGGGCGGCGCCGTCGCGCGCGCGGCCGCGGAGATGGGCGACTTCCTCGACGCCAAGTACCTGGTGGCCTTCACCCAGTCCGGCGACACCGCCCGGCGGCTCTCCCGCTACCGCTCGCCCATCCCCGTGCTCGCCTTCAGCCCCGAGCCGGCCACCCGCTCGCAGCTCAGCCTCACCTGGGGCGTGGAGACCTTCCTCGGGCCGATGGTGCAGACGACCGACGAGATGGTCGAGCAGGTCGACGAGCAGCTGCTGCGCATCGGCCGCTGCCAGGAGGGCGACGTCGTCGTCATCACGGCGGGCTCGCCGCCCGGCGTTTCGGGGACCACCAACCTCGTGCGCGTGCACCACATCGGCCAGGACGACTCCCCTTCGCCCCGCTGAGGCCGCCGACGGCGCCGACGCCGCCCGCTGCCGGGCGGCGGCCGCGCGCCTCCAGGACGAGCGCGAGCGACAGCAGCGCGGCGCCCAGCAGGAGCGAGCCCCACGGCAGGTAGGAGGTCATCACCAGCACCACCTGCCGCTGGGACGTCACCAGGGCGACGGTGTGCCGCACGTAGTCCTCGCGCATCTTCACGTGCCCGGCGAACGCGGTGATCGGCTGCTGCTTCCCGTCGGTGAAGCGCATCTCCTCCCGGTGGACCTCCTCCCCGTTGACCGGGGCCCCGGTGACGGGGTCCACCCAGAACATGCGCTTCGTGGTGTACCAGCGCTCCATGCCCATCGCCGCGACGGTCTGCGGGGTGACGCCCTCGACCGGCATCTTCTTGGGCAGCGGGACCTCGGTCCAGGGCACGGTCTGCTCGAAGTAGTAGACCTCCAGGCCGCGGAACTGCCGCGTGCCCCGGTAGTGGATGGGCGCCGAGCTCCGCGCCTGCGCGTCGAAGTAGTAGTAGTCCCGCTTCTCGGTGAGGAAGGGGAACTTGAACTCGACGCCCCGGCGTTCGACGGCATCGCCGTCGACGCTCTCGCCCCCGGCGTGGACGGGCTCCTGCGTGTGCGCGTCGAAGACGTACCGCTCGGGGACCTGGGAGACCATCGCGCCGTCCGGGCCCACCACGTAGGCCAGCCCGTCCCACACGACCACGTCCCGGCCGGTGAGCCGGTCGATCCGATGCGCCTCCTCCACGTTGCCCTTCAGGGTCTGCACGATGCTGACCTTCGCGACCTTCTTCGGCCGCATCGTCCCGTAGTCGAGCAGCGTGGCGTCCCGCGCCTCCAGGACGACCGCCTGGTACTGGCCGGCCGGGATCTTCGCCAGCCGGGGGAAGGCGTACCAGCGCACCAGCGGTGACAGCGCGGCGAAGAACACCGCGAGGGAGAGGAGGACCAGGCTTGACCTGCGGCGCATGGGACCGCCCTCCTACGGGTGCGCGGGGACGGTGGTGAGCAGCGGCTCGGGGGACGTGCTGCCGTCCGGCGGACCGACCGCGGTCACGAGGAGGACGATCCCGAGCGCGGCGACGAGTCCGATGGCCGCGGCGATGACTGCGCGCATGGCCGTACCTCCCGGTCGTACGGCTACGTCGGCTGGGCCGGTGAACCGTAGCAACCGGGAGTTGAAATGAGAACAGGTTCTACGGCGTCAGTTGGTCGGGCCGGAGGCGGTGGCGCCCTCCGTCTCCGTCGCCGTCGGCGACGGGCTGTCGCCGGGGGAGGCCGTCGCACAGGGGTCGGGCGAACCGGACGGCGACGGGGAGGCCGTGTCGGTGGGGGTCGCCGTGGGCGACGCGGAGTCCGTCGGGCAGGTCGGCGGGTCCGTCGGGCAGCCCCTCGCCGACGACCTCGCCC
>NZ_JARAVK010000249.1:0-12979 GCF_033792765.1 Streptomyces sp. PA03-6a
GTGGGGCGGGCCGCAGGGGGCGTGGGCCGGCGGGTGCCGGTTCCCCGTCGGCGGTGTCACGGGCTCCGGCGCCGCCACCGCGGATCCAGCCCCGGCGGAAGGCGGCCATCGTCGAGCGCGCCTGCTCGGCGGTCCGCTCCGGAACGTCCGGCCCCGTGTCCTGCGGCCCGGGGCCGCGTTCGGGTGCGCGGGGCTCCAGCAGCTGCGGGGCGAGGCTCGCACGGCGTACGCGGCGCGGGAGTCCGCCCTCGGCGGGAGGCGTGCCTACAGGGGCGCCCACGGGCGCGGGAGCGGGCGCCGCGCCGCGGGCCGGTGCGGGCACGGATACGGGCGCGGGCACTGGCACGGGCAACGGCCCGTGCTCCGGAGGACGAACGGAACGGGGCGCGGAGGGACGCGGCGGCCCGTCGCCGGCGCCGCGCGGGGAGGCCGCCACCAGGGGCGGGACCTCCGCGGACCCCTGGCGGGGTCCGTGCGGGCCGGACGCCGCGCCCCCCGTCCCGGCACCCCGTGGGGCGCGGGCTTCGGGCGCCCTCATGTCGAGCAGGGCGGTGGGCAGCAGGACGACGGCGGTGGTGCCGCCGTACGGGGAGGAGCGCAGGGAGACCCTGACGTCGTGCCGCCGGGCGAGCCTGCTGACGACGAACAGGCCGAGCCGGTCGCTGTCGAACAGGTCGAGCGCCTGGGTCTGGGCGATGCGCCGGTTGGCCTCGGCCATGGCTTCCTTGCCCATGCCGAGCCCACGGTCCTCGATCTCCAGGGCGTAGCCGTTGCCGACCTGCTCGCCATAGACGCGCACTTTGGTGTGCGGCGGGGAGAACTGGGTCGCGTTCTCGACGAGTTCGGCGATCAGATGGGTGAGGTCGGCGACCGCGGAGCCGACGACCGCCGCAAGGGGGAGCCTGCGGACCTCGACGCGGGCGTAGTCCTCGACCTCCGCGACCGCGGCGCGCACCACATTGGTGAGGGGTACGGGCTTGCTCCAGGCGCGGCCGGGAGCGGAGCCGGAGAGGATGATCAGGCCCTCGGCGTGCCGCCGCATACGGGTGGTGAGGTGGTCGAGCTTGAACAGGTCCTCCAGCTCGCCCGGGTCCTCGGTGCGCCGTTCCATGCTGTCGAGCAGCGCCAGCTGACGGTGCACCAGGACCTGGCTGCGGCGGGCGAGATTGACGAAGACGCCGGAGACCCCGTTGACCAGTTCGGCGCGTTCCGCGGCGGCGCGCAGCGCGGCGCGCTGCACGGTGGCCAGGGCCTCGGCGACCTGGCCGATCTCATCGGCGCCGTGCCTGCCGAGGGGCGCCTCCTTGCCGAGGTCGATCTCCTCGCCGGCGCGGAGCCGCCGCATGGCGCGCGGCAGTTTGCGGCGGGCGAGTTCGAGCGCGGTGTTGCGCAGGCCGACGAGTTCGACGACGAGACCGCGGCCGATCCGTACGGAGATGAAGAGGGAGGCGACGACGCCGAGGAGGCCGAGCAGGACGGCGATGCCCGAGGTGCTCAACAGGCCGTGCGCGAGGGGCCGGTCGGCGGGTGCGGCGGCCTCGGCGGACTTCTCCAGCCCGGACAGCACCTGTCCGGTGGCCCGGTCCCATGTGGCGAGGCTCGCACCGTCCACGGCGGCCTTGCCCGGTCCGGCGTCGAGGACGGCGTCCTCCATGGCCTCGAGGTCCGTGTACGCGGTGGAGCGGGCCAGCCGCACCCAGGCGCTGCGGCCGGCACCGCCGAGGTCGGCCGTGGCACCCGCGAGCAGGGCGCGGCGGGCCGTGACGGCACCGCTCAGATCGCGGTAACGGTCCGTTGGCAGGCCGCGGGTGAGCGCGGCCGCGGCGAGCAGGGCGTCCTCGCGGGACAGTTGTTCCGCGGCACGGCCGATCTCCAGGGCGGCACGCTCGCCGCGGCCTGCGGAAAGGGCGCCGCCGATCGCGAACCCGTCGGTCACGGCGTCGGTGTAGGCGCGGTACGTCTGCCGCCAGTCCGCCGCTCCCTGGGTGATGACCGGGCGCTGCCTGCGCAGGCGCTCCAGGTCGCCGACGAAGGTCCGGACGCGCACCGCGGCGGTGCCCGGCAGGCCGGTGCCGTCGGCGACCGTGTGGCCGCCGCCGAGCTGCAGCAGGGCGGCGGCACGGTCGGTGGCCGTGGCGCGTCTGCTCAGTTCGGCGGCGGCCTCGGTGGTGGGCCGGGCCAGGTAGCGGGCGGCGGCACGACGTTCGGCCTGCAGGGTGGTCACGGTGTCGGCGACCGGCTCACGGATCGTTTCTGCAATGCGCTGGGCGCGCAGCCGACCGGAGACGTCCTGGGCCGTGGTGACGGCGGCGAAGGCCCACAGCGCCATCAGGGACACGACGGGCACCATGAGGAGGGACACGATCTTCGCGCGCACGGTCCTCGGGCGCAGGCTCAGCCGGTCGGCCGCCCCGCCGCTCCGCCCGCCGTCGGTGGCGCGGGAGGACGGTTCCTCGTACGCGGGGAGTCCCGCGTGCGCTCTGCGGCCCCGTGGCGGCGTCACAGGGCACCCTCGCCGATGCGCTGGGCGGTCGCGGAGGCGATGTGTTCCCTCGCCGTCGGGGAGAGCGCGACGAAGGCGGAGGTGAGGAAGAGGTAGGAGCCGAGGCCGACGATGAGGGGGAAGAGGAACGCCGTCGCGCCGGAGCCGGTCAGCACCTCCGCCGAGGGCCGGACCCGGACGTGCACGGCGAGCATCCCGGTGTAGTGCATGCTGCTGACCGCCGCGCCCATCACCAGGGAGGCGCCGGCGACGACCACGGGCCGGTGGATGGTGAGCGCGGCCCACAGCGCGGCGGTCGCGGCGGCCCAGGCGATGGCGACCGACAGCGCCACGAGCCACGGTTCGTAGGACACCGCGCCGTGAAGGCGTACGGCGGCCATGCCCAGGTAGTGCATGCTGGCCACACCGACCCCCGTGGTGAGGCCGCCGATCGCGAGGGCCCGGAAGCGGCCGTGGCCGTACCCGACGGCGAAGACGCCGAGGCCGACGACGACCATGGCGACGGCGAGGCTGAGGACGGTCAGGGGGACGTTGTAGCGGATCTCGGTGCCGGTGACGCGGAAGCCGAGCATGGCGACGAAGTGCATCGTCCAGATCCCGGTGCCGAGGGCGCTCGCGGCGGTGATCAGCCAGTTGCGCCGGGAGCGGCCGGTCGCGGCCAGGGCCCGTACGGTGCAGCGCAGTCCGAGCGCCGCGCCGACGCACGCCATGGCGTACGAGAGCAGCGGGGTCAGCCAGCCGAAGGCGGCGTGGTCGATGTGTCCCATGGCCCCGGGACGCTAGTGCGGGGGTGGTCGCACGCTCGGGCCATGACGGAACCCTGCCTTATTTGACCACCTGCTTTCCGGATGCGGCCCCCGACGATCGCGTGCGGCACGAACCTGTACGCGGGTAGCGTGTTTCAGCCGCTGCGTGGCCCGTACATGATGATCCCCACACCCGCCAGGCACACCAGCGCGCCCACCACGTCGTAGCGGTCGGGCCGGTAGCCGTCCGCCACCATCCCCCAGGCGAGCGAGCCCGCGATGAACACCCCGCCGTAGGCGGCGAGGATGCGGCCGAACTCGGCGTCCGGCTGGAGGGTGGCGACGCACCCGTACAGGCCCAGGGCGATCACGCCGGCCCCGATCCACGCCCATCCGCGGTGCTCCCGCAGCCCCTGCCAGACCAGCCAGGCGCCGCCGATCTCCAGCAGCGCGGCCAGCACGAAGAGGGCGGCGGAACGGAACGGGATCATGCGACCATGATGCCCCGCGTCCCGTGCGCCCCGGCGCGCGCCCCGAACCGGAGGTGGACCGTCGTGCACACCGACCCCGCGCAGATCCGCGCGTTCTTCGCCGCCCGCGCCGCCGACTGGGAGACCCGCTACCCCGACGACGCCCCCGTCTACCGTGCCGGTGTCGCCGAACTGGGCCTGCGGGAGGGCCAGACGGTCCTCGACGCGGGATGCGGCACGGCCCGGGCGATGCCCTTCCTGCGCGCGGCCGTGGGGGCGTCCGGGACGGTCGTGGGCGCCGATCTGACGCCCGAGATGCTGGCCGCGGCGGCACGGGCCGGGCGCCGGGAGCACGGCGCCCTGGTGCTGGCCGACTGCGCCCTGCTGCCGCTGCGCGACGCCACCCTGGACGCCGTCTTCGCCGCGGGGCTGATCGGGCACCTGCCGGACCCCCGGGCCTGTCTGCGGGAGCTGGCCCGGGTCACCCGGCCCGGCGGCCGGCTGGCGCTCTTCCACCCGATCGGACGGGCGGCGCTGGCCGCCCGGCAGGGCCGCGAGCTGACCCCGGACGACCTGCGCGCCGAGCCCAACCTGGGGCCCTTGCTGGAGTCCTCGGGGTGGACCCTGACCTCCTACACCGACACCGACGAGCGGTTCCTCGCGATGGCCTCGACGAAGGCGTAGGCGTTGTCGAACATGATGTTGTGACCGGCGCCGGGGACCGTCACGACCGACACCCCGGCGGCCTCCAGCTCCGCCCGGCCGCTCAGGTCACCGCTCGACTCACCCTGCAGGAAGGTGCGCGGGACGGGCGACGCGAGCAGCAGTTCGCGCATGACCGGATCGCTCCCCCGCAGCAGTGACGAAGCGGTGCGGTGCAGGGCGACCGGGTCGGCCAGGCGCATCGTGGCGGCCCAGCGCGGGCCGACCCGCTCCAGGACGCGGGCGAAGCCCCCGCCGTGGACGAACTCCTCCTCGGTGAAGGCCGCGATGCCGCTGCTGCCGGCCGTCACGCGCGGACGCGCGTCGAGGTTCGCCTCCGCCAGCACCAGGCGCGCCACCAGATCGGGTCGGCGCGCGGCGAGGACGATCGCCACGGCGCCTCCCATGCTGTGGCCGACCACCTCGGCCGGGCCCGTCGCGGCGGCGTCGAGTGCCGCGGCGAGCGCGTCCGCGTGCTCCTCCAGCGTGTAGCCGAAGGCGGCGGGCCGGTCGCTGATGCCGTGGCCCGGCAGGTCGACGAGGAGTGAACGTCGCCCGGTGAGGGCCGGATCCGCCGCTATGTGGGCGAAGTAGACGGAGGAGGCCGCGCCCAGCCCGTGCACATAGACGAGCGCGGGGCCGGTCCCGGGTGTCCCGGTCCATCGGATGCACGCCCCGTCCTCGGTGAATCGTGTCTGCTGCATGGAGGCGACTATACATCGGTGCCGATGTATTACGTCAACGAGGTACAGCGTCGCTGCGGCACAATGGCACCATGCTGGAGCTCGCGATCCTCGGATTCCTCTACGACGCCGCCCTGCACGGCTATGAGCTGCGCAAGCGCATCGCCGCACTCACCGGGCACGTCAAACCGGTGGCCGAGAGCACGCTCTACCCGGCCATCAAGCGGCTGGAGAAGGCCGGTCTGCTGCGCCGCGAGACCCAGCCGGGCGCCGTGGCCGCGCCGCGCCACGTGCTGACGCTGACCACCGAGGGCCGCGCCGAGCTGCGCCGGCGGCTCGCGGAGCCGGACGCCGCCGACATCTCCGACGAGAACCGCTGGTTCACGCTCCTCGCCTTCCTGCGCCATCTCGACGACCCCGCCCTGCAGAGCGCGGTGCTGCGTCGCCGGCTCGCCTTCCTGGAGGAGCCCACGAGCTTCTTCCACGACGGCGACCGCCCGCTGCGGGCGGAGGAGCTCGACGACCCGTTCCGGCGGGGCGTCCTGACGATCGCCCGGGCCACCACGCGGGCGGAGCTCGGCTGGCTGCGCACCACGCTGGACGCCCTGGGGTCCTGAGTGCGGCCCCGGGCGGGTCCGGCCGGCGCGGCGGGGACGGTAGCCTGCGGCACGTCCGACCGAGGAGAACTGCGAGGCCGCGCGTGACCCGAGAGCTGTACAACGTCCGGCTGGTATCCCGCGAGGGGGACCCGACCCCGCTGACGGACGAGGAGGAACGGCGCGCGCGGACCACGCTCTTCAACGACCTCGGCCGCGCCGTCTCCGACCGCGGCTGGGTGCGCTTCCCCGCCTACTCGCCCGAGGAGCGGCGGCGGCTGGTCGACGTCGCCGGCCGGCTGAGCGCCTACTGGGGCGTCGAGGTCGGCGTGGCGGCCGAGGACCCCTGCTCCATGCGGCTCTTCCTCCCCGGGTACGGTCCGCGGGAGGCCGCGGTCACCCCGCCCGTGGAAGGCCGCTCGTGACGGCCCGGGCCCGGTAGGGCGACGGACGCCTCACGCTTCGGGGAGGCCGAGCAGCGACCGGGCGACCGCCCGCGGCGGTACGCCATGCTCCTGGGCGAGCACCGCGACGGCACGCCGGGCGAGTTCACCGATCCCGAACATCAGCGCCTCCGGCGCGACGCGCGCCGCAGCGGCCTCGAGCGCCTCCTCGTCCCCCTCGACGGAGGCCGCGACATGGGCGGCGGCCGCCTCGAAGAGGTTGCGCTCGCGTGATGCCCGGCGTGAGGGCTCCGCCCCGGCCGTCGGCGGGGGCTTCGCGGGCCTCGCCGGCGTGCGCGCCGCGGTGAACCTCCGGAGCCAGGTGGCCATCCGCATCACCCCTCTCACCCAGGGGCGTTCCCGCCCGCGGGCAGCCGGAACCCCGGAAGGCCCGGGTCGCCGCTCTCCGCGGTGAGCACGAGAGGGGGGCCGTGTACGCCGGGCTCCCAGCCGACGGCGAGCGCGTGCTCGACGAGCAGGCGGACGTCGCGAGGAGTCGGGTGGGCGGTGTCGGTGACGCAGTATCCCCACGGACCGGGCTCCGAGGCCGACACCAGATCGACGGCGAGGGCACGGCCGCCGGGAGCCGCCCCGTCCGTGACGCGGACGAAGACGACGCGGCGGCAGGTGCCGTCGGGCTGATCGGCGTGCCCGATGCGCGCGGTCCAGAGGAACTCGCGCCCGTCGAAGCGGAGGCGACGGCGCCGTTTCCTCACGGGCGGCCGCCCTGGTGGGCAAGGAAGTTGGCCATGGCGTCAGCGTAGAGGCCGGCGATCCGGCCACCGAACGGTTTTCCACAGGGCACGCCCCGGTCTCGACGCGGGTGTTACCGGGTGGTTAGGGTGCGCCCACGACTGAGAACTCACTGGAGAGGGGATGCCCGTGTCCGCGACGGACGACGACGCGCTGTTCGTGCTCACCGCGGCGATGCTGACGCCCGCGCAGTTCCCGGGCGTCCTGGCCGACGACTATCCGGCCGCGTGCGCCGAGCTCGGGCTGGAACCGGCGGACGACGGCTACGGCCTCGTCTTCGGCCAGGACGGGACGGGCGCCCGGTGGACGGTCGCCATCAGCGACACGGCGCTGGTCGCGTGCGCCCTCGCCGCGTGGGACTGCGGGCTGGAGTACGACCTCTCCCCCGACGAGCGCTCGGTCGTCGCCGCGCTGCCCGGCTGGCCGCTGCCGGTCGCGGTGGCCGCGCCCGGCGTGCCCGCTCCGCACGATCCGCCCGAGGCCGAGGACGGCCCGCCGCTCTCACCGCCCGACACCGGGACGTGGGGGCCGGCGCAGCGACGCCTGGGGGCCGACGAGATAGCCCTCCAGTGGCGGATCTGGCGGGAACAGCTCGACGCCGGGGACGAGTCCGACACTCCGGACGCCGCCGGCAGCTCGAGCAGCTCGGACGTATCGGCTGCAACCGTCACGGACTCCGCGTCTGACGGCACGGAGAAGGAGCCCGTGGACAGGGCGCCCACCGAGAAGGAGCCCACGGAGAACGAGTCAGGCGAAGGGACAGGGGCCACGGCTGTCGCCGCCGACGGCATCCACCCCGGGGTGCGGCGCGCGCTGGAAGCCGCCCAGGAGTATCTCCGTACGCCCCCGCCGCCCGGCCGCATACGCTCGACCGCGGCGGGCGAGGGCGTACGCACCCTGCGTGTGGACGGCGAGGGCTGGAGCCTGGTGGCCCGCACCGACGACATCGCCTTCGTGCTGCTCGACGAGGAGCCCGGCGAGGTGCTGCCGGTGGGCCGGGGGCCGGAACTCCCCAGCCTGCTGGAGGGCCTGGAGAAGCTGGCCGTACGGCCCGCCTGAGCGCCGCCCCCGGTCATGGCTCAAGCGTCCGGGCCGTCCGCGCGGACCTTCCCGTCGACCTTGCGCGCGGCGATCAGGACCGGGTCCCACACCGGGGAGAACGGCGGGGCGTAGCCCAGGTCGAGCCCGGTCATCTGCTCGGCGGTCATGCCCGCGGTGAGCGCCACCGCACCGATGTCCACGCGCTTGGCCGCGCCCTCGCGGCCGACGATCTGCAGTCCGAGCAGCCGTCCGGTGTGCCGCTCCGCGATGGCCTTGACCGTCATCGGCGCGGCGCCGGGGTAGTAGCCGGCCCTGCTGGTGGACTCGATGACCGCGGTGACGTACTGCAGCCCGGCGGCCCGGGCCTGGGACTCCTTCAGTCCCGTACGGGCGATCTCCAGGGAGCAGACCTTGCTGACGGCCGTGCCCACCACGCCCGGGAAGGTGGCGTAGCCGCCGCCGATGTTGGTGCCGATGACCCGGCCCTGCTTGTTGGCGTGGGTGCCCAGCGCGATGTGCTGCATCCCGCCGGAGACCAGGTTGAGGACCTCCACGCAGTCCCCGCCCGCCCAGACCGCCTCCTCCCCGCGCACACGCATCGCGCGGTCGGTGAGCAGCCCGCCGTGCGCACCCAGCGGCAGCCCCGCGTCGCGGGCGAGGCCGGTGTTGGGGGCGACGCCGAGCCCGAGCACGACCACGTCCGCGGGGTACTCGCCCTGGTCGGTGGCCACCGCGCGGACCCGGCCGTCCGCCCCGGCGAGCACCTCGCGCACCGGGGCTCCGGTGACGACGGTGATGCCGAGGCCCTCCATGGCCTCCCGCACGAGCCGGCCCATGTCCGGGTCGAGGGTCGCCATCGGCTGCTCGGAGGCTTCGACGAGGGTGACCCGGAGGCCGCGCCGCAGCATGGCCTCGGCCATCTCCACGCCGATGTAGCCGCCGCCGACCACGACGGCGGTCCTGACGGGCCTGTTGCCGAGGGCGTCCAGGATGTCCTCGCCGTCGTCGAGGATCTGCACGCCGTGCACGCCCCCGGCGTCGATCCCGGGGATCGGGGGGCGCTTGGGCACGGCGCCGGTGGCGATGACGAGCTGGTCGTACTCCGTCCATCCCTCCGCCCCGAAGGCGTCCCGGGTGCGCACCCGGCCGCGGTCGCGGTCGATCTCGACGACCTCGGTGCCGAGCCGCACGTCGATGTCGTGGGCCCGGTGCTTCTCGGGCGTGCGGGCGATCAGCTTGTCGGGGCCGGTGGCGTCCCCGGCGATCCAGTACGGGATGCCGCAGGCGGAGTAGGAGGTGCGGCGCCCGCGTTCGAAGGCGACGACCTCCAGTTCGTCCGGCCCCTTCCTCCTGCGCGCCTGCGACGCCGCCGACATGCCCGCGGCGTCCCCGCCGATGACCACAAGCCGTTGCCTCATGCCCCGCAGCGTATGCGCCGCCCCGGTGTCCCGCGCGATCACCCCGTTGCCGCAGACTGGGCGCCATGGACCTGCAGATCACCGCGACCTCCCCGGACCATCCGGCGACCCTCCTCGACCTGCCGTGGAACGTGCCGCTGGAGGAGTGGCCGGAGGAGTACCTGGTGGCGCTGCCGCGCGGCATCTCGCGGCACGTCGTCCGGTTCGCCCTGGCCGGCGACGAGGTGGTGGCGGTCAAGGAGGTCGGCGAGTGGGCGGCCGTCCGCGAGTACGGGCTGCTGCGCGACCTGGACCGCATGGGCATACCCGCGGTCGACGCCCTCGCCGTCGTCACCGGCCGCACCGACGACCGCGGCGAGCCGCTGGAGCCGGTGCTGATCACCCGCCACCTGGGCGGCTCGCAGCCGTACCGCTCGATGTTCGAGACGACGATGCGCCCGGGCACGGTCAACCGGTTGCTGGACGCGCTCGCCGTGCTGCTGGTCCGGCTGCACCTGGCGGGCTTCGCCTGGGGCGACTGCTCGCTGTCGAACACCCTCTTCCGGCGTGACGCGGGTGCCTACGCCGCCTACCTGGTGGACGCCGAGACCGGGCAGATCCAGCCCAGCCTCTCGCGCGGCCAGCGGGAGTACGACATCGAGGTGGCCCGGGTGAACATCGCCGGCGAGCTGATGGACCTGGAGGCGGGCGGCTCGCTGCACCCTTCCGTGGACCCGGTCACCTTCGGGCAGGCCATCGCCGACCGCTACGACGAGCTGTGGCACGAGCTCACCCGCGAGTCGGTGTACCCGGTGGCCAAGCGGCACTACATCGACCGGCGCATCCGGCGGCTGAACGACCTCGGCTTCGACGTCGCGGAGATGCAGATCCAGCGGTCGCCCGACGGTGACGACGTCACGTTCCTGCCCAAGGTCGTGGACGCCGGCCACCACCAGCGCCAGCTGCTCCGCCTCACCGGCCTGGACGCCGAGGAGAACCAGGCCCGCAGCCTCCTCAACGACCTCGAGACGTGGATGGCCGGCCAGGAGGACTACGCCCCCGGCGACCCGCTGGGCGCCCGCCCCGAAGTGCTGGCCCACCGCTGGGTCCGCGACGTCTTCCGGCCGACGGTCCGCGCCGTGCCGCGCGAGCTGCGCGGCTCCCTGGACACCGCGCAGATCTACCACGAGCTGCTGGAACACCGCTGGTTGATGTCCGAGCGGGCGCAGCGTGACGTGGGTCTCGACGCGGCGGTCGAGGACTACGTCCGGAACGTGCTCCTCTCGTCGCCGCAGGGTCCCGCCGTTCCGCTGCCGCCCGACTAGCGCCGGGCCCTAGTCTCGACGGGTGACCGACCGGACTTCGCTGAGGGGTGTCTTCGACGAGGACGCCGAGCTGTACGACCGGGTGCGCCCGGGGTATCCCGGCGTGCTCTTCGACGACCTGGCCAAGGTGGCGGGGCTCGGCCCCGGCGCGCGCGTGCTGGAGATCGGCTGCGGGACCGGGCAGGCCACCGTGCCGCTCGCGGAGCGCGGCTTCCGCGTCACGGCCGTCGAGCTGGGCCCGTCGATGGCGGCGGTCGCCCGGCGCAGGCTGGCCGGGTTCCCGGACGTCGAGGTGGTCGTCTCCGCCTTCGAGGACTGGCCGCTCCCGGAGGAGCCGTTCGACGCGGTCGTCTCGGCCACGGCGTTCCACTGGATCGACCCCGCCGTGGCGGTCGTCAAGTGCGCCGACGCGCTGCGGCCCCGCGGGGTGCTGGCCGTCATCGCCACCCATCACGTGGACGGCGGCACCCGGGCCTTCTTCGCGGACGTGCAGGAGTGCTACGAGCGCTTCGACCCGGCGACGCCCCCGGGGCTGCGGCCGCGCGCGGCGGCCCTGGTCCCCACCGACAGCGAGGAGACGGACCGCTCCGGGCGCTTCGGGCCGGCCGTCTTCCACCGCTACGAGCGCGAACTGCCGTACACCACGGCCGAGTACCTCGACCTGCTGCTCAGCTACTCCAACCACCGCGCCCTTCCCGCGGCGCGGCGGGCGGGCCTGCTCGCCTGCATCCGGGCGCTGGCCGACGGCCGCTACGGCGGCCGCGTCGTCAAGCGGTACCTGACGGAACTGCGGATCACGCGGCGGCTGTGACGGTGACGGACCGGGCGGGCACGCGGATCACCCCCGTGTGCCCCCGGGGCCGCGCGTCGCGGAGATCGTCAGGCGGACGTAGTCCACGACGGGCTCCGGCAGGCGCGCGGCCACGGCGCGGACGAAGGCCTCGTGCTCCGCGCCGGGGAGGCGTTCCAGCTGTCCGCCGAGGACGACGACGGCCAGGTACGAGAGCAGTTGTGCGCCCGGTTCGAGACGGGCGGGGTCGGGGACGAGGGCGACCTGGACGTCGGTGAAACCGGCGTCCCGCAGGCGACGTTCGGTCTCCTCGACGCCCGCGAAGTTCCAGACGGCGGGCTGCGGGCCGAGGACGTCGTCGACGGCGGCCGAAACGCCGGCGATGTTGCCGAGTCCGCCGCATTCGGCGACGAGGCGTCCGCCGGGGCGCAGGACGCCTGCGACACCGCGGAAGAGCGCGGCGTGGTCGGGGATCCAGTGGAAGGTGGCGACGCTGGTGACGGCGTCCACCGTGCCCGTGACGGGGAGCGGGCCGGTGATGTCGGCGTGCACGACCTCGACGCGGTCCAGGCGTCCGGCGAGGCGCCGGCGGAGCTGCTCCAGCATGCGCAGCGAGCCGTCGAGGGCGACGACGCGGCCGTGCGGGAGCAGGTCGAGCAGCGCTTCCGTGTCGCGTCCGGTGCCGCAACCGAGGTCGAGCACCCGCTCGTCGCCGCGCGGCGCGAGGCGGTCCAGGGTCCCGCGGCCCCACTGCACGTGGGGCAGCGGCAGGCTGTCGTACGTGGTGGCGTCCCATTCCCGCGTCATGACCTCCACGCTAGCCAGCGGAGTCCACCAAGTGATACCCATATCTCACATAGTGGTCAGCGAGAGACGCATCGGCGGCAGCGGAGGAGCACACATGACGGCGATCGAGGTACGGCCGGTGGGATGGGTGACCGGCGGCCGCGTGCCGGTCGAGGACGACGACTGGGGCGGCGTCGAGGCGGTGATCCGGCTGGACGGGGAGCAGTTCGGCCCGGAGGCGCTGTACGGCCTGGACACCTTCTCCCACCTGGAGGTCGTCTTCCACTTCGACCGGGTCCCCGAGGAGCGGGTGGAGACCGGCGCACGCCATCCGCGCGGGAACACCGGGTGGCCACTGATCGGCATCTTCGCCCAGCGCGGCAAGAACCGGCCCAACCGCCTGGGTGTGTCGCGTTGCAAGATCTTGCGCGTCGACGGGCTGGATGTCCACGTCGCGGGGCTGGACGCCGTGGACGGGACGCCGGTACTCGACCTCAAGCCGTGGATGACCGAGTTCGGCCCGCTGGACACCGCGTTCCAGCCCGCCTGGGCCACCGAGCTGATGCGCGACTACTACTGAGCGTCCCACCGCGGGACCTCTTTACCGACCTGTCATGTCCCAGTAACCTCATGAAGATTCTTGCAGCAACTTGCAGGAAACTCATGGTTGTTCCTTTCGTGGCGCGCGGGAGGGCCTGCCTCACCCGCACCGGCCGCCGCCCCCGGCGGCCCCCGCCCGAGGAG